>CAKOFP010000152.1 GCA_933226995.1 Candidatus Nitrosopolaris rasttigaisensis
CTAATAGATTCAGATAATAATCCAGCAACCGGCTACTGCTATCATTGGTTGGAACAGGTTTTGCCCGCGGTGCTTCAACAGTTGTATTTGATTATTTAAAAAATCGAAAGAAAGAAAAACAAACATCAAGATGCATTAAAACATCTCTTCATTCGATTGCGAACTAGCATTTGTGTGGACGACACTGGTTTCGTCGATCGAGGATGCAATACAATAATATTATATGAAATTAGAATCATGTGAGAAGATGGAAAGTCCCACTACCTTGGCTAAAATCAAAAAACTCTTACCTACTTTATCAACGAGATTCATTTTGATAGTATCTGTCATTGGTTTTTTCGTCAGTGTAACGCAACTAAATTCAGCATACAGTACTTCTTTGCTACAGACGAATAAAGTGAATGTGCAACAAGAAATGAATGATTGCTGTGTTCCGATACTCCTGGCTCCGATATCAACTACGGCAAATAATGTTTACATGGCATGGACAAACAATGATACAGGACATTGGAAAGTATTCTTTGCAAAGAGTGGTGACGGCGGAAAGACCTTTAAGACACTAGTCTTAAATGCTCCCAGTAATACACGACATGTAGTACACGAGAATACAGAGATAACTGCGTCCGGAAGTAGGGTCTACGTAACATGGTGGACTAACCAAACCGGAACTTTTATGCCAGTATTCAGAGCAAGTAATGATAGTGGAAATACTTTTGGCAAGCCCGTGATACTGAAAAGTCCAAGACAATGACAAGGAATAATAGAATATACATAAGCAATATAAATTCGTGCCATTATAAAGAATCTATTTTTACATTTTCTCATACGTAACGCTGGTTTTTCTAATCCATTCACGTTGCCTCACTTTTTTTACTTGTTTGCTGAAATAGGTTTCCACTCTGGACGGCTCCCGGCTTGTTATTATCAAATCATAACCAGTGCCCGGCGGATGTTCCAGATCAAAAATCTGGGAGAACAAAATTACCTCTGAGGTATCATTACATACTCTGAATAACTCGTAATTTTTTCCATCTGTTTTGATTAGGAAAAATTGCTCTGGTTTCTCAAATGTTATCTCTTTTCTACTGATTCCTGCTTCTCCCTTGCTCAAACTACTTGCTCCAAGGTCATTCTTAAGCCGCCTTACCTATTTATCCTCGTGTCATTGTTGGAAACATATCGATTGGACATACTTCTAGCTTACGACATCCTCTTGTTAAAAGCAACTAGATCGTAGCAAGCTAGGAGGTGTGTTAATCAAATTTGACTTCATAACATGATGGATGGTGGCGGTGAAATTGTATCGGTAGTAGCATATACCATTTCGTTCATCTACTCGTCGATTTATTCTTCCCGTGTATTACTACATTTATCGTTGATAGCATGATGTGAAAATATCCCTCACATCAGAATTATCCATGTTCCGAAGGTAATCGTATTGAGACATCTAATCCTGATTGAGGTATTCTTCTTTTCAGAATAAGTTTACCCGACGTTTGGCGTACATAAGAAAAAACGACCATTTATTGGACGTTTCAGCTCTTGGCAGTAGTCGCATTAGCAGTGGCAGTTACTCCGGTTACATTTAGACTATTATGAAATGAGGTAGGACCATTTGCGCAAGAGAACTTAGCAGTTAGTTTATTCTGTCCTTCTTTAATAGCAGTATACTTTGGAGTTAACGAAAAACTCCACTTTGAATAGTCACCTGCTCCATTGGGACCAATTGGCGTTGATTGTTGATATGGCTTTATTCCATTTACGATTACAAAAACTTGGCAGTTGATAGAGGTAGAATTACTGTTACCTGAAGATATTCCAGAAATAACCAGATCTTTGCTGACAGGAACGTGTTGACCCTTAGTGGGTGAGGTAATTTTTACCATATTTGGTTTGGTTGGGTGTTGTAGAGTAAGAGTGGAATGGGGGTTACTACCAAACTTTGAATGTGGGTTTTTTGGAAATATTTGCCCAAAGGCTACGTTAGTCAGAACAGCAGAACTTACGGGTAGGAGAATAATAGCCCCAACTATGAAATGAGTCAATAGTGTTGTAAACGATCTAGTTCCAAGTTGAATGACGTACATCATACTATGATCGATATGCTATACACAATAAAAGTGATACTAACGCAAGAAAGCTAAACCTGTATGTAGAGTAGATATTGCCGGAGTACTTTTGTCTAGATTATTGCCATTGGTCTGATTTTGAATACTGCCCTTGTTGCTTAATATAACAGGCATTACCGTAAATTTGGTTAAAGCTGAAGTCATATTATAACCTGATGCAGATACGTGTATTACCAGCTTATACACGCCAGCCTTTGCATTCTTGTCTGCTATTAACCATGAATACGAAGCAGTTCCCAAGTTATTTGAAGCTATCGTAAAATCTTTTGTTATTCCTACGTTTAGCACTGGAAAAACGATAGATCCTGTGACGATGGCATTCGATATTGGTTGATTTGAGTTTGGATCAAATACTGATATTTTGATAGTTTGTTCATTCCCCCAAGCAATCGGATTTTTAGCAACTTTAATGGTAATACCAACTACTTTCCCGGATTCCTGCAGAGACTGTATTGTCTTTGAACTCAAATTCTCATTGCTATTAATTATATTATTGTGAAAAAGATTTGGAAACCAAAATGGGGAGCTGGAAACCCTTCCATCATTGTTGGAACCTGGTATAGACTTACCGTAGTTGTAAGTATTATTA
>CAKOFP010000153.1 GCA_933226995.1 Candidatus Nitrosopolaris rasttigaisensis
ATTCATGTGTAATTGGTTAAGCTCGCAGGTTCCAAGATGCTTAACTAATACGATGGTTGATAACTCACGGCAATACCTCATAAACAAGCAAGCGATTGGCAACTACTGATAATTTTGCTATTGAACAAGGTAAGGCGCAAAGAGCGATAGAATGGATGAACTCCGAGGCCGCGAAAAACAATAAAAAGCTTCAAGTAAAATTAGAAGGATACCTTCTATTTACGACAAAATTCGGGAACTTTGAGGTCGTATCCTGGAAAGGCGAGTGGTCTACTGCCCGTAATATGGTAATTAGGGCAAGTAAAAAGCTAAATATCAAAGTGGTAGAAGCCGGCTACCATGTGAAGGGTCAGCTTCTTTCTTCCTTGTTTGGAATTTCCAGGGAATTTGCGAAAGTATACAGTGGCGGAAATATTATAGGAAATTTAGAATTAACTACACGATCCGGTAGATGGATAGTGAAAGGTGAAAAACTAACCTAGTATAGCTAAAATCGAGGGAAACACAGTAGAAGTTATGAAAGATATACATATGTCGTACTAATATGATTCTTGAGCATACGAAGGAGATGAATTGTTTCTACAATGAGTACGAAGCGTGAGATTTCGATCGCAGTTACAGAAAATGAAATATCTCCAGGTCAAGAGGTCCATGGAAGAATTGATCTCAATTATCTCGGTAGATTCGATAGCATCGTGATCAATTCGCAAATTGAAAATTCAAATGACATTTTTGGCTACACGAGCCTTAACGGAAGCAGAATTAGCTACCCTTATGCCAGACTTTCAATCTTTAGGGAGGACATGGGTAACACGAAAACATTAGAATTTACTGCGATTACACAACATACTCCAGCAACCGACTGCACCAACGCAAAGTTTCGAGTAGCGATAATACAAGAACATAAAGAAGTCGCAAGCGATGTCACCTACATCAAGATAACATAATAATTTTCAAAATTCTCTGTTCTCCCAACTGACCATTAAAATTTCTGTTTCAGAATTGTAACCTTGCCTTGCATCCAAGGATGTGGTTCACAATGATATGCGTATACTCCGTCCGCTGTGAATACAAATGTGAATTTCTGTTGTGGAGGAATTAGACCTATGTGGTCAATCGAATTAAATGGACCGGAGATTACATCCTTGTAGTTGTTATCAGAAGTGACAGAGTGAGGGACTGAATCTGCATTTGTCCACACGACTCTACTAGACAGTCCCAAACTGCCTTGAACTTCTTTGGGTACAAAGTTTTTAATCTGTGAAGGTGAAGAAGAGCCCGGTACAATTGTAACCTGGATAGTCTGTGTTGGATTTAACACCTCTGGAGGAAGTACCGGTTTCTGATTCGATTGAGGAACATACAAGAACTGATAATATCCCATGCTTATCGCGACAGCAATAACGAACGCAATAATACTGATCCCTGCAGTGTGATTTTCCAGAAGACTATGTTTTTCCATAAAAAATGATCCTTCTTTCCTCTATTTGTCAATCGATTCTAATGATTTTTCACATATAAAGTTTGTTTGAAAGACCAGAAAAATCCGGATAATTAGCGGTCTGTTATCTTATCTTTTTTGTATCCCTGACGTTGCCATTCAAGTCCCCTGCTGGATCTGGTGTAGACGTCTCGACTGACGAGGGGGTTTTCTGTGACCGTCCATCGTTTGTTGCACCCGCAATGTTAGCTGTCCCTGAACTAACTGGCTTGGTGGATGTAGTCTCATGGGCTGGGCCTTGAGTTGCTGTTGGCGCGCTCTTTGAAGCAGGCGGAGGGGACAACGGTTTACCAGAAGTAGAGGTACCTGGTAAACCGGCTGGAATCGGGCTCGGGGCAGAAGGTACGGGCTTTGCACCGGCCGGCGGAGCCATAGGTTTTGGTGGGGGCGGAGGGGTTTTTGCCATCGTCTTAGCATGTCTATAGATATGAAACATACCCGCAAACACAAGCATTATGATACCTACTATGAATAGTGAGAAGTTCTTCATTCCACTAAGAACAGCATAATACGCCGCAATGTTCAGATAAATTTGAAAAGCCAATAACGCTACAAATACTATATAAATCCAGTTTTCTGGGATATTGATTGAGCTCTTGCCTGAAGGTTTTTTTGGTTGCAATTTCGCCTTAACTTCTGCATTTTTGGCTAGCTTTATCATCATATACGTGAAACCAAAGGACAGGGGCACCAGCATCAACATCACTGAGTAAAAGAAGATCGGATCGATAACTAACCTTTCGAGCAGAGACTTTTGTATATTGGGATCAATGTAGAATCCCCAGTAAGTGGTAACCATAATCTGGGCAATGCTGGTTATCCCTATTGCAGTAACAAGTGGCCTATCTTTCCATGAGAATTTCCTGTACCTATCAACAAAAGGCATAACCAATAACGTCAATATCAATAAACCAGGCCATGCAACACCTGTTACAAATTTATCGTATTGGGTTCTAAGGAATGCATACAGTCCTGTCAGATACCATTCAGGTACCGTAATACCAGGGGGTGACGTGGGAACAAATTTTGTTCCTAAATCTATAGGAAATACCCCTCCAGTTATCATTATTGCTCCCGCGACTGCCATAACCATAGGTACGTCGAATACTAGGAATCTTGGAAAGTGCACAACCATTAAACCGAGCAGGGCGATGGGGAGGAAAAAAACATGGAAAGCATAGAATCTAAGGACAAAATCGTGAAATCCTCCACCAAAGAATGCATCTCTAAGTTGTGGACCCAGAACTGGTATGGAGTTAGTCAGTGAAGCCGCTATGGAGATGGCAAGCTCAGCGCGCTCACTAAATATAATGTCATAGCCAGTAAACGCCTCAAGAATTGTAAGTACACCTATGATAACTCCTGTCACCCAAATAATTTCATTCCTGATCTTGTATCTGCCACTAAAATACTGATAGTACATGTGAAGCAGCGCTACCATAACCATTGCGTTAGATGCATGATAGTGTATATTGCGTATATGGAATCCATAAGGAATTGTGTTGTTAATATTTTGCACACTATTCCAGGCTCTATCAAGTTCCGGTTCGTACCAAAGCATTAGCAAAGCTCCGGTAATGCCCAGAATTATGAATAAGACGAAAGTAATCATGCCAAGGAAACCAAGTGGGCTAACGAATCTTCCTGGAAAGGTAAACTTGAGCCCCATAAAGATAGTTCTATCTATGCCGGCATAAATCCACCTAAGGAAAGTGACTAAACTGTTTTCACCAGTTACTGTGGCAACCAAATTTTACACCTTTAAGAATCGACCGAATCCCACAATTCCGTTTGCATTTGGACTCCAGATGGGAGGCAAAATCCATATGTTTCCATTTCCATCTGTTTCTAGATTTAACATCGGAAGCACATTACTGGGCGGTGATTGTAGGGAGGCTGGTCCGGCAAATGCCTTCCCATTGATAGGATCATACATACTACCGTGACATGGACATTCGCCTCGCTTTCTGCCAGGGTCAGGCCAGTATTTCCATAGACACCAAAGATGCAAGCATATCTGACTATACATTCTAAAGGCTGACACGTCATTTCTGTTCCCACCCAACTCCGGTGGCAATCGTATAAATTGCCAAAGTCGGAAGGATTCTTTGTTTAATGTTTGATCATTAGTTTTTGGATAAATAACAGTTTCCGCATGATTAACTGGAAAAGTCTTAATATTTGCCTGCGAACCATCAGGCAGCTCGAGTTTGGCCTTTGCGGAAATATTGCCAGCAGGATTGGGTAAGAATTTACCCCAATCTACAAAGGGTATGAAAGTCATAACCGTACCTGCAGCTGTCATAAGCTTAAGAAAATCACGCCGCGATACCTTCCTTCCAGAATTAGGAGGGCTTTGCTGCGCCATCTTATGCAGAAAGCAGCTCCATACATATCTATAAACTTTTGGACATTTATTAGAAGCGCTTGGTTACTGGGCTATCTAATCGGGGCACAGCACTGACATGACATGACGTGAAGTATCAATCATAGTTGCATTACAGACTCTCCCGTAATGACAACGCGCAATGGGAGCTCCGAATGATTGCTATCCTGCACTATTTTTCGGAATATTATCCACGGCTGCAGAACAATCGTTCGGTCTGCTCGTTGTGTATTCATCCAATCTATCTCTTGGTGCAACGACGCGGTTATCCACATTCATTGATTTTGTCTCATGCTTTGAAGATTCTGCTAAGCATAATCAACTCAGGGCCGCTCGTCAAAGTTCCTACAATCACGGATTTTGAATTCGCCAGTATTCCAGAAGATAGAAACGGTACCCCTCCGTTAACGGTAACAGGTTCAACTTGGACTTGCAATGTCTCGGAAATCATCTTAATCTCGTCTTCAGTTGCTTTTGGGTGAACTGCGGCGCCCGTGTTTGTTGCAACGATCATAGAACCTGTTTGAATAAAGCCGCCTACCGTCATCGAATGGACAGGAACACCCAAAGCGTCTCGAATTTGCTGGTCTGCTTCGCCTTTGAATAGTGGAGATACTAATGCACCATTATCATTGGTCGAAATAAGATTTCCAATGGCAGTAAATTTGCTATTCAGACGATCAACGTTAAGACCGGTTGCCTGCTTCAGAACAAAAATCTCTTCATCTGTGGCAATAGACGGAACCAAAATTCCGTTGTTATTCATTGCCGTCATCGGACCAATAAGCCTTGTGTTCGCAACAGATGTATAAAGCTCCTCTTTCACACCTAGGTATTCCATTAGTTTAGCGGTTTTAGTTTTTGCAAAACCAAAGGGTACTATTATTATTCTATCATTGGCCTTCGCAAACAATCCAAGATTAGGGCTTTTATATACGCCGTATCTATAAATTCCCAAGTATTGAATTTTCTGTGTAAAAATATGAATATGAACCTATTGAATTTAGACCTCAGAGTGAAATTAATTTCTCCTAAGGTCAAAATCGTCAAATCTTGAAACTCTTGTTTCCGAATTTAGAATTGTAATTTATGGCCCATGAGCTATTGAACCTTAAATAATTTATCCGTCTCTTCTAACAAAGATCTCAGTGTTGGAATAGAGAATAAAGGATAAACTCCACCACACAAAAAACAAGATGCACGAGATTCGCAAGAGCATATTACTGATAGCCTCTGGACCGAAATAGAGACATTGAATTGGGCGTTGAACGAAATATTGAAAGTAAGATGCTCCCGCAGACTTATTTGGTTTCACTCGGACACGGGAAAAATTCATTTATCAATACTTTAGCGTTAAAGTCTTATACCAAGTCGACCCCTAAACTGTGTCAAATTTGATTCACATACCGACGATAGGCACCACCAGTAGAAATAAAAACGTAGTAGCAAAACATAATATATCAATCCAAATTTGAACATAAATAAATGCTGCGAACAAGGGGCAAGTCATTTACCGTACCATTTTGGGGTCTGTAATCTATATTATCTGAACTTTTTTTATCTATGGGGTGAATGAAGCCAAGGGATATGCCTACTAATCATTTTTTTAATCAAGATATAGTTTCAATCAAAGATTTCAGCAGGCAGGACCTTGAATTTATTTTCGGTTGTACTGATAGAGTTAGCGCGCTAAGACCAAATGAAAAGGCCGAATTGGGCAAAGGACGAACTCTGGGTTATATTTTCTACGAGCCTAGCACGAGAACAAGGATGAGTTTCGAAGCAGCTATGGCATCGTTGGGAGGGAGCTCTATCGGAATTTTTGATTCGAAATCCTCGTCGGTCGAAAAAGGCGAAAGCCTTGCTGATACTATCAGAATAATGGATCTTTATTCGGATGTTATCGTTCTCAGACATCCGCTAGACGGCTCAAGCAGATTTGCCGCAGAGCTATCAAAGAACCCGCTAATTAATGCAGGCAGCGGAAGTGAAGAACATCCTACTCAAGCTATGCTTGATCTATATACCATACTAAAAGAAAAAAACAAGATTGATGGTCTCACAATAGGAATAGTTGGTGATTTAAAATATGGAAGGACAGTTTATTCGCTGCTATACGGCCTCGCCAATTATAATGTAAATATTCACTTAATATCGCCTCCAACGTTGAGCATTCGAAAAGAGTCAATATATGATGTTGAGAAGAAGGAAATGAAAATTTTTGAACATGAAGAGCTTGACGACAATATTTTGACTAAACTTGATGTACTCTATGTCACACGAATACAGAAAGAGAGATTCCCAGATCCACAGGAGTATGAAAAAGTAAAGGGCACGTATACTGTTGATAGCAATACCCTTCGCAAAGCAAAGCCAGACGTATCTGTAATGCATCCAATGCCTAGAATGCAAGAAATTTCACATTCTATTGATAACACAAAAAATGCGATTTACTTCAAACAAGCTGCCTTTGGGAAGGAGTTAAGGGCTGCTCTCCTCGCCCTAGTACTAAATGAAAACCCGATATAATCTTCTAAATACCGTCGGTCATGAAGGATACACTCTTTTACTTAATCAAAATACTTTCGAAAACGACCGGCCGGTTGTCGCACTAATAGTTCAAGAACAAGGTTGTAATGTCAGACCGCCCAGACCTGTTGGGTATATTGTCTGCAGCTTATATATCCGAACTAATCGAGACCCTTTGCTGGGGTATCGCCAAAAAGTTTCAATTGTATTAGCGTATGTTGACAATGACGATGACCGTGACTACCAACTAGGCATATAGCATTCCTATATTCTGTCAAGTCAGGAGATTGGATTAGACCAAACGGGTGATATAGTCATTATGATAAGCTGTGGACATAATATAAAATATCAAAAGTACGATGAGTTATCTATGACTCTGACCATATTCTTGACATCAAAAACCATCACCGTCGTTGGTAATTTAAGGGTCAAGAGTCGATCGGGGGGAGGATTATACTTTAAAACGTGGACCAGTGCGCTAAGCCTTTTCCCGTGGCGTTTTTCGATAACAATATGTGGGTCGAACAACGCGTCGAACGTGAAAAAATATGTCGCGCCCCATACATTTACAGAATATTCTACTTTATAGTAAGGAATCGACATTCTAGGAAACTTTAGATTACCTGATCCATGAACGTTTTCACCTTTGTCATACGTCCTCCTATGAAAGTCATCAATGAATGGAACCTTACTGAACACTGTCGACCTAAGTGATTTCCTGATGCAAATTATTACATAGCGATTAAATTCCTCGTCAGGCAAAATGGCAGGACCATATCTGGCATCATCATGCCAACTTATTCTGCGGTTGACCAAAAATTTTTGTGAAGTTTCGATTAGTCTCCGAATATTCTCTACAAATTGATGTTCATTACATTCGTAAACCGGCATAGTGTTGTAATTCCTCTGTGATTTTCGAAACGGTGTTAGTTGATCCACAAATTGTAATGATAGGATCTTTTGGATAAGCATCGCCAATCTCCTCCGAGACACTGATTGTTTCCTCCCCATTAACATACAGCATCCTCTTCCAGAATTTACCCTCTGCGACAATTGTCGTAATACCATCTAGTGAAAAATCAAGTTGAGAAATACTGGCTGATACTTCTTGCAACGGTATGAGTACAGAAATCGATTTTAATTTCTGTTTATTTCGCATATCCTGTATATTAGCAACGATTCACGAGTATAAAAATTGGCGGCATGCTGCATGAGAAGTCCCCATCACGTCGCTAAAACTGACCAAGGGGAACACACCAGAGCGGAGCAACGTGTCTTTCCAAGATGACTTAAGGTAGCATCCGAAGAATACGACATTATAGTGTGATTACAAGGAGTTAAATTGATATTGTTTAATATCATCAATC
>CAKOFP010000154.1 GCA_933226995.1 Candidatus Nitrosopolaris rasttigaisensis
ATTCCTCTTTCGATAATAGCAATTCTATCTATTAATGCTAATACTTGGGTACTATCTGAAATACATCATTTTTATATTGAGATGTTTGCTGTGATACTCGCTACAATACTCTCATTCTACTACATATCGCGTTATCGTACTTTAAATGATAAATTCAGTCTCTTTCTTGGAATAGGATTTCTTGCTAATGCTTTAATTGATTTGCTGCATGTTATAGTATCTTATAATTTTATAAATGAGCCACTCTTTCTCAAATATTTTATACCACAGACATGGTTTGCAGGAAGGCTATTTCTCAGTGCTATGTTTGCTATGGCAATTGCGGGTTATCCTATCTTGGCTAGGAAAGAAGATTCTAACACTAGTGTATTATCTATTGCATCTGCTTTTCGTTCAAGAAAGAAAAGACAAGTACAGCATCTACCGCCTTCTATTTCTGAACAAGGCAGAAAAGAAGAAGAGGAACAAGAAAGAAGAAAAAGAGAAAGCGGACATAACAGATTACAACAAAAAATACTCCTAGTTTCTCTAGCTATACTTGCCGGTATTGCTGCAACGAGTGCGGTAAGTTCGCTTTTCCTAGTTTTTCCTGGTTTAGTGTTAGATAACTATCCCTTACACAGACCTTATGAAATTCCTCCACTCATATTATTTCTAGTTGCTTTATTTTATTTTTACAAAAATCGACTTGATAAGAAAAATGATGTTTTCTATAAAGGAATAGTAGCTTCTATACTAATTGATGCATTTGCAGAGCTTATAATGTCTTACTCAAGTGCTTCATTTGATACAGCACATAATGTAGCTCATATTCTCAAAGATGCGGCTTATTTTGTTAACATCATTGGACTTGCGTTATCGAGTATCAATTATAATCTAAGATTAAAAGAAAGTAATGATAGCTTAGAGGAAATTAATGCTAGATTGAGGGAAAGAGAGGAACTGATACGTAGTCAATATGAGAGATTAAAGGAGTCAGATAAGATGAAAAATGAATTCATCAATGTAGCCTCTCACGAATTGCGAACACCGATTCAACCAATACTTAGTCTATCAGCACTCCTTCGACCAAAAATACGAGATGTACACCAGCAAGAATTATTAGATGTCATCATAAGAAACGCAAAAAGGCTTCTACGTCTTACAGAAGCTATACTGGATGTTACAAAAATCGAAAGCCAGTCATTAACGCTAAAAAAAGAACGATTCGATTTAAATGACATAATAATAAATGTAATGGATGATATTTCATTAAGTACAGGATTCCTTAACAATGAAAATATAAAGCTATCATATGAGCCTCAGCATATCATATTAGAGGCAGACAAAGGAAGAATAATACAAGTTATTTCTAATCTACTAGGTAACGGTATTAAATTTACCAGGGAAGGTACAGTAACCGTTACGTCAGAAATAAAAGACAGCGAGGTTTTCGTTAGAATAAGTGATACTGGTCAAGGCTTAGACCCTGAAGTATTGCCACAATTATTCACAAAGTTCAGTACAAAATCCCCCTTACACGGTGTCCAGATGGGAACTGGATTGGGTCTTTTTATCTCTAAAAGCATAGTTGAAGCTCATGGCGGCAGAATATGGGCTGAGAATAATAATGGTTCTGACGGAACAGAAGGGGCTACATTTTACTTTACGTTGCCGTTAGTTAACAAGGAACAACAAAAAAAACGACAACAACTACCATCAAGATAGTAGAGCCCCGTCCACTTGTCTTTTCCCTGGAATTCTTCTTTACAACCAGGAGATATGACCATATCTTAAATCCTTGATAAATCAGATCATAAGTTTTTTAATCCAAGTTGGGCATAAGAGACTCGAGAACCTTAGAGATTTTCGCTTTATTCTTGGAAGTCCTTTCAAAGACGAAATATCTATATGGTTCAAATTATATAAAAATAACGGTCATAATCTAAATAGATTGCTTAGATTGACTCACCCACAACTATGAGAAAGGCAATAGTGGATAGATAGATAGATTGATGGATTATAGTTAGCATTTATCTAATAAATAGATTGACTGTCGAAATGACCAATAAGAAAAGTCATTGAGTTAATTATTTTTTCTTAGTTCTTCGCATACTCTTCAATTTCTTCAATAACTAGACTCAATATTTGATCCAAACTTTGATCATATTCAAGGTTTTGTTTTGTGAGTATATCACATGCTTAACTTTATGATCTTCGAATGGATAAATTTCACTTATTTCCTTCGGTATTGCTCAATTTTCGCTTGAAGATATATGCGATTACGGAAGTTCCAACAAAAGTAGCAGACCAATAAAGCCACAGATTAGTCATAACACCAGAAAGCAAAGCTGGCGCGAAAGAACGGGCTGGATTCATAGAAGCGCCCGAGATAAATGACAAAAAGAAGATATCTAGACCAACTATACCACCGATAGCGATTCCGCTAAAGCGCTTCAATCCTTTAGTATGTACTACTACTAAAATAACGGCCATAAGAAGAGCAGAGGCTAATACTTCTATTCCAAAAATTATTGGCACCGGAAAAGCATAATTTGGGGCATTCGCCCCAAGATTAGCGTTGTTTCCTACAAGATATTTTACAAATAGACTCCCAAGTAGAGCACCTATTATCTCTGCCGCAAAGTAATATGTTAACTGAATCTTTGTAATGTGTTTTGTAATCAGAAATCCAACTGTAACAGCAGGATTAAAGTGAGCCATTGAGATTTTTCCGAACAAGTAGACTCCAGTAGCAACGCCAACAAATGGAGCAAACGCAATAAATGGAATACCCAACACTCCATTCATTCTAGCATCTAGTACTACGGAACCAGTAGCCAATACCACTAGAATGAAGGTGCCGATAACTTCAGCGATAAACTTCTTTTGATTAGAAGTTAATTTGTCGGCTAGTTTGACTAATACCTGTGACAAGTTCTTTTACTCTGGATTCAATTACATCTCTGATCTCTCTTACTTTCTCTAATGGTTTGCCTTTAGGATCTTCTATATTCCAGTCTGACACGTTGTGGATGAAAAGAGTAGGACATGATTCTCTTTGAATACAACCCATGTTTACTCTAGCAGTAGATTGCCTAATCATATCTTCAGTTATAATCTTCGGCCTTTGTTTGCTAATATCTATGCCAACTTCTTTCATTTCTTCTATTGCTAGAAGATTGAGATTTCCTACTGGTTCAGTTCCAGCGCTCAATGCTTCATAATTGATGGGGGCATACTTTCTGAAGAAAGCCTCAGCAATCTGACTTCTTGCAGCATTTTGTACGCATACAAATAATACGGTCTTCTTGTTGTTCTGCTCTTTTGAGCTGCCAAAGAATCTCAATTTTCATCACTTTACTGCTTTTATAAC
>CAKOFP010000155.1 GCA_933226995.1 Candidatus Nitrosopolaris rasttigaisensis
CTTATGCCACCATAAGAGTCTCATTCCAGAAGTAGCAAAGTAATAGGAAGGAAGAATATGTGAAGGTGCGGGAGGTGGGATTTGAACCCACGAACCCCTAAGAGATGAGGTACCCCAGTCAGGCTATAACATCTGAGCGTCGTGTCGACACATCTGTCCGATCTCACGCCGTTGACCGGGCTTGGCAACCCCCGCATCAGATCTATGATGATATACTATTGTTAGACATTATCCTAGTTTTATAAGTATATTTTCAAGGCGGCTACTCTGATCATCAGTTCATTGTTTTCATCATCATGTATTCATTGCTACAATTTGAAGATGTTTTCAACAAAACCAAAACGGGACGACGCAAAAGTATAAGATAGACGGATAAAATCTACAAACAATGTAGAAATAATCAAACTCTTTCTGGATCTCGATATGGAAATAAGGCATTCCAGATTCACATAAGACTCATGCTTTTCTGGATTTACTAAGCCTATCCTTTTCGTCAACCCCCGTCGCTTTCGGATGACTAAGGCTTGCTAATTTCAGCCAATTTTGAACCAGACCTTATCACTACTCCTGCCTTCTTTGTGATAGAACGGTACGCATCAATTGGATTGATCTCAATAGCTAAGGTCTTCCCTTGGAAGCGGGTAGTCTGATTAGAAAAATACCTCGTATAGTGGTGGCACTTCTATAATTCAGGAATTGAATTAACCTTTCATTTGATTATGTCATGCTATGTGCTAGATCACATCATCGGAAGAGTTATGGCTCCTATGGAGGCTGAGCTCACTAATGAGGCGTATTTGGCAAGTATCCCTTTTGCATAATGTGGTTTTATTGGTCTCCATTTTTTCTTTCTTCTATTTAACTCTAACTTTGATACCAACAGATCGATCTTCCCCTTTATTGTATCAATCATAATTTTATCCCCATTTTTTACTAGGGCGATTGCTCCTCCGGCCATTGCTTCTGGTGTAATATGGCCAACCATAAAACCTCTAGTCGCCCCAGAGAACCTTCCATCTGTAACCAATGCGACTTTTTCTCCTAATCCTTGACCCACCAGAGCAGCTGTTACAGAGAGCATTTCTCGCATTCCAGGGCCTCCTTTTGGACCTTCATATCTGATCACAACTACATCGCCTTCAACTACTTTCTTTTTTGATATGGACTCGAATGCATCTTCCTCAGCTTCAAAGACTTTGGCCTTACCTGCGAACTTTGTAGTGTTTATACTAGCAATCTTCATAACAGCACCATCAGGAGCTAGAGAACCACTGAGAATCTTAAGCGTGCCTTCTTTATGGATTGGGTTATCAACTGATCTAACAATTTTCTGATCTGGTGTTGCTGATGGTATGTTAATACTAAAATTCGTGGATTCAAGATTCTTTTTCATTGTACAGCCCGTCACCGTCATTGCATCTGCATGTATCAGTCCCTTTTTAAGAAGGCTATTGAGAATTACTGGAATCCCTCCTATCTTATCGAGGTCTAGCATCACATATAGACCACCAGGCCTCAAATCTGCTATATGTGGTGTACGCTTTCGAATTCTTTCAAAATCTTTGAGAACTAATTTAACGCCTATCTCTTTTGCAATCGCCAGAAGATGAAGAACGGCATTTGTTGAACCACCTATAGCATTTACTATTGCTATACTATTTTCCAATGCTTCAAATGTCATGATATCTTTCGGACGTATGTTTTTTTCAAGTAAATTCATGATTGCCTTTCCAGAATTATGACAGATCTCTTGGCGTCTATCGCTTTCTGCAGGTGGAGAGGCACTACCAGGTAATGACATTCCAATTGCTTCACCTATTGAAGCCATGGTATTAGCAGTATACATTCCAGCACAGGATCCGGCAGATGGGCATGCGACATTCTCAAGACTTATCAGCTCCTGTAAAGTAATCTTACCTGTTTCGTACATCCCTACTCCTTCGAAAACGTCTTGAACCGTTACTTGCTTACCATCCCAACTTCCAGGCATTATAGTCCCACCGTAAACAAATATTGATGGTAAGTTAAGACGAGCCATTCCCATTAAAGTGCCTGGCAAACTCTTGTCACACCCTCCAATCCCAACCACTCCATCATACCTATGTGCTCTAATCATCAATTCAATTGAATCGGCAATTACCTCTCTACTTATTAGAGATGCTTTCATTCCCTCATGACCCTGAGTTATAACGTCGGATACAGAGATGGTTGTGAATTCTCTTGGAGTACATTTCGCCTCCCTTACTCCATCCTTAGCATATTGTCCAAGCTTTCCCAAGTGTATATTGCATGGTGTGGCCTCATTAGAAGTGGTAGAGACACCAATTAATGGTCTTTTTAACTCCTCATCACTTACCCCCATCGCCTTGTACATGGCTCTATGGGGCGCACGCGAGGGTCCTTCGATAGTATTTCTGCTCTGAAGCTCCACAGTATAAAGAATTAAGATCTGTGTATTAAGATTTTCAATCCATATGGTTTCATGCTTATGACATGCGTGAAAGAAAATACTCCTCGGTGGAATAATATAAGCGGTGAACTGAGGTATTAAGATGGCCTTTCCACTTAATTGTGCTTACGTTAGTTCAAAGTTTCCTTTGGAAGGATTATCGGAATCTATGGCTTTTGAGATGGAACAATTTGGGACAAAGAGTATACTTATAGAACCTGGCTTAATAAAAACTAATTTTGACAATAATTTGAAAATAGGAAAAAGTGTATCTAGTAATCCTAATTCACCATATGCGGAAATAACACAAGAGAGGCTTTCAGGATTTAAGCCTAGATTTGAACAAGGTTCTTCTGCCATAGAAGTAGCAAAAGTCATTTTAAAAGCAATTACATCAGAAACCCACCAAAATTAAGGTATCTGGTAGGTGATGATGCCTTTAAGCTTATGGAAATAGAGAAAATAGTTCTGACACAGAGTTTAGAAAATTAGTGATCGAAAGCGTCCTAAAATAACAATAATAATAGTAACAACAATACAGTTGATGGTCCAAGAAGAGACGTATAATCACGCGGCGATAATTAAGCCAGCAAAGAAATACTTAAAAGCCAAAAACGACCGTCTACACAAGACCAAGGAATACATTCTATTATCCTCAGAATTAACTTATCTGTGTTCATTGCTATGAGATAAAGGGGATATTTAATAACATATTATTCTCAATAACATGATACAGTATAACCTTCATGATCATAGATTGTCATGTCCATCTCAACCAATACGGGTATGCTACTAAGATTCCTTTAGAAGAGAGATTGCAATCATTACTTGATACTATGGATAACTATGATGTTGATTACTCACTTATTCTTACATCCTATAAAGTTACTTCAGATAGGCCATCCACCTCCAAAATAATTGAAATCACCAAAAAACACGATAACCTTGGCGTGGTTGCTGGTTTTTCAATAGATAATCATAGTGACGAAGACCTTCAGAATTGTAGAAAATGGTTCAAAAAGGGTTTCATTAAGGCGATAAAGCTCTACTCTGGCTACGAACACTACTATCCATATGATAAGAGATACCAACGAGTGTATGATTTGTGTGTCGAATTTAATGCCCCAGTCATGATTCATACGGGAGATACTTTTCTAAAGGAAGGTAAACTCAGGTTTTCACATCCAATAAATATCGATGATGTTGCTGTTGATAACCCTGATCTAAAGATAGTTATGTGTCATCTAGGGAACCCATGGATTATAGACTGCCAAGAAGTATTATACAAGAACAAAAATGTTTACGCAGATATATCAGGATTGTTCTATGGTGATTTTACACCGGCCTCTGAGAAATATTTGGGAAAAAAGATAAAAGAATTATTGAATTATGCAGGTGAACCACGGTACCTCTTATACGGAACAGATTGGCCAATTTCCGACATGGGCGTGTATTTCAATTTTTTCCAAAAGATCAACCTCAACTCCCAAGAAAGAGATCTTATAATGTTTAAGAATGCAAAGGTACTTTTCGCAATCTAATGTCAATATGGCGATCCAGATTGTCAAAATTCACATGGTCCATATCTCTATGCCAATTGGAAAGAAAAGATATGTGGATTATCAAATTAGTAAGACACCGAGGGCAATCAAACTTAGTTCCTCTTTCCATCAATCTCGTTTCATCATTTCCTGTCTGATTATATGCAGCAACGAACCTAGCATAAGCTTCACCAAATTTTGTCATTGATCATCATCTTGCTTTAACCCGATAGCAAATTCATTTTCATAATATCGCATATATGCAAATTAATGGTCTAGTATTGTGAGATGCATTACTATCTTTTAAAGTCATTAACTTCCCTGTCTTTTAGTTGTGATTCTCTTATTTCTTGTTGCCAGGTATGAACGAGAGTAACGTGTACTTTTTTGGTTTCAGAGTCTCCTATAGAAGGAAATCTATTGTCTAAAATAAATGCATATGCATCACTTGCTGATGGTTTAAAGACATCATTAATTCTTGTCCCATAATTACCATAATGTGTATTCAGATCCTGGTTAGCGGCATTACTTTTCCAAGCTGGAACGTATCTTCTATTAATTATCAAAACTCCAATTTCGCTATATGCCTAGAGGACTAAATTTTTCAAGCGTGACTTGCTGCATTGGTAACATAGTCGTTTTTATACATAAGAGCGACTATTAACACCCACCCATGAAGTTTATAACTCGCATTATATCTCTCATCGATGGTTAATAATTTGTTAACTTAAGGGCATCCAACAGACCCTCACAGCTAGGTAAGTTTAACAGGGATCATTATTATTTAATTAGTTACAGTCCCCTCATACTATAGTATACAAGAATGTCAAAATCGACAAGCGAATATACTATGTTATTCAAGCCACTTTTAGCCGCAGAAACAATAATTGTATTTTTTGGTGTTGTCTGTATCTGGATTGACTAGTGTTTTTTCGCCAAAAGAAGAC
>CAKOFP010000156.1 GCA_933226995.1 Candidatus Nitrosopolaris rasttigaisensis
AAGATTCCTAAATATTCGTGATGATTATGTTCGGGCTGTAGGAATAGCTAAGCAAAGTAAAGCCGAACCAGTTGTTGTTGAGGGTTTAGAAGGAATTTTGAAAAACTTTGATCATCTGCTCAAGTCGGAGGGAGTGATAGAAATTGAGACAGTCGAAACTCCATTTGATCCAAACATTCATGATGCCATCAGTTTCTCATATCGTGACGAATTACCAGAGAGTACAGTCACAGATGAAATTCGTAAAGGGTATATGCTAGACAATAAAGTTTTAAGACCGAGCCTTGTCGAAATTTCTAAAAAGATAGTTAAAAATACCGTTAATGATACAGGAAAAGCAGAAAACGGGACTGAAAATTAGAAATGGGAAAAATTATAGGAATTGATCTTGGAACTAGTAACTCTGCAGCTGCAGCAATGATAGGCGGTAAACCTACAATAATACAGGCAGCTGAAGGGACCTCTATAGGAGGAAAAGCATTTCCTTCCGTAGTTGCCTTTACCCGCGATGGTCAGCTGATCGTGGGAGAGCCTGCAAGACGGCAAATGATTTCAAATCCTGAAGGCACCGTCATTGCAGCTAAACGAAAGATGGGGACAGATTTTAAATTCAAAGTATTTAGCAAGGAGTACACTCCACAGCAAATATCCTCATTCATCTTGCAAAAGATAAAGAGAGATGCCGAAGCTTTTCTAGGGGATACTGTTGATAAAGCAGTGATAACAGCTCCTGCATACTTTAACGACAATCAGAGACAGGCAACGAAGGACGCCGGTGAAATAGCAGGATTGCAAGTTGTAAGGATTATTAACGAACCGACTGCCGCTTCTCTTGCATACGGCTTAGACAAAGTACAGAAAGACCTAAAGATCTTAGTCTTTGACTTCGGTGGCGGAACACTCGATGTTACGGTTATGGAGATGGGAGGGGGAGTATTCCAAGTTAAAACCACCTCGGGAGATACGCAACTTGGTGGAACGGATATGGATAATACCCTAATAGACTATGTTTTGCAGGAATTCAAAAAACAATCCGGGCTGGATATAAGAAATGACATGGCGGCGATGATGAGGATAAGAGAGGCAGCAGAAAAAGCGAAAATCGAGTTGTCAAATGTAGTTACAACTGAAATCAATTTGCCATTTCTCGCTTATGACTCTGCAACAGGGCCAAAGAATCTTGTCCTCAACCTTAGTAGATCGAAATTGGAGGAGCTATTGAGACCCATAGTGGAGCGGTGCAAGTCGCCAATGTTGCAGGCACTTCAAGATGCAAAATTGGCTCCGGCTGGTATCGATAAAATTATCCTTATCGGTGGGCCTACGAGAATGCCGATGGTGAGACAATTTGTGGCAACAGTGATGGGTAAAGAACCCGAACGCGGTGTAGATCCGATGGAAGCTGTTGCACTAGGAGCGGCTATCCAGGGCGCCATCATCGCAGGTGATGTAGCGACGGACATACTCCTGGTAGATGTTACACCACTAACCTTGGGCGTCGAAGTTCTGGGAGGCTTGAAAGAGCCCTTAATTGAACGTAATACCACTATCCCTACAAAGAAGAGCAAGGTATTCACTACAGCCGCTGATTACCAGACTGCAGTCACAATCCATGTTGTTCAAGGAGAAAGATCTATGGCAGCAGATTGTGTTTCCCTCGGGATGTTTAATCTCTCAGGCATACCACCTGCTCCAAGAGGCGTACCGCAGATCGAAGTGACGTTCGATATAGATGCGAACGGTATCCTAAACGTCAGTGCTAAAGATATGGCTACAGCCAAAGAAGCAAAGATCACGATTACTGCAAATACCAAGCTATCGAAAGAAGAGATCGAAAAGCTGAAGAAAGAGTCCGAGCAATTCGCTGAGGCTGACAAAACGAAGAGGGTAGAGGCCGAAGTTAAAAACGAAGCTGATAATTTGGTCTACGCGGCAGAGAAACTTGTGAAGCAAGATTTAAAAGATAAAATTAAACCAGAACAGGCTGATAAAATTAACAAGGCTGCTCAAGAACTCAAAGAATCAATTTCGAGCAACAATATCGATAATATCAAGACCAAAACCCAGGAATTGAAAAATATTATTGGTGAGGTCAGCACAGAGGTTTACAGGACAGTAGGAGCCACTCCAGGATCCACGGGGCCAGCCGCGGAGGCAGCTCCAGCAGAGGCATCAAGTTCCGGCGCGGAGCAGGCCGCTGGTACTGGTGGCGGTGCAACAGGCACGACACCTCCACCCCAGTCATAGTATCTCATTTCGTTACTGAGATTGATGAAAGATACTAGGGGCTTTCAACCATGAGCAGCAAACGGGACTATTATGAGACCCTCGGTGTCCCAAAGAATGCAAGCAAAGAAGACATCAAGAATGCATATAGAAAGTTAGCACTACAATATCATCCAGACAGAAACAAGACACCGGGAGCAGAAGAAAAGTTCAAGGAGATTTCAGAGGCCTATGCTGTTTTATCAGATGAGGAAAAGAGAAAAAGATTTGATACGTATGGTCACGTTGGGGCCGAAGAGGTATTCCGTGGTTCGGAAGCCAATTTCGATGAGGTCTTTAAAGATATGGGGTTTGGTGGATTCAGAGACATCTTTGATCAAATATTCGGAGGTCGGGCCGGTGGTGGCGGTTTTGGGGCTGCGGCAGGTGATCCGTTCGGCTTTGGGTTTAACTTCGGCGGAGGACGAAGAAAGGGAAGAGACTTACTTTATGATGTCGAGCTTACACTAGAAGAGGTATTGAAGGGCAGAAAGGACGAGATCGAGTTACCGAAGCTCGAAAGTTGTAATACTTGTGGCGGAAGTGGGGCATCACCTGGAACCAAACCTAGAAAATGCAGTGTATGTAATGGCCAAGGGCAAACAAGGCGCATCTACAGTCAAAATAGATTTTCGACATTCGTCTCTTTGGAGCCGTGTCAAACCTGCCGCGGTCAAGGAGAAATCATCGACAAGCCTTGCAATATATGTGATGGCTCTGGGAAGGTTAGGAAGAACAAGAAAATAAAGCTAGAAATTCCTGCAGGTGTTGAAGATGGAGTGACTTTGCAAATGCGTGGCGAGGGCGAGCCGTCTGAAACGGGATCTCCGGGCGATTTGTTGATTAGGATTCACGTTAAACCACATCCACTATTCGAAAGATTGGAAAATGGTCATTTGCTTTATACCCTTAATCTGAACTTTACAGACCTTGCACTTGGAACCGAGGTTCGAGCTCCCACACTAGATGGGAATGAGAAATTAAAAATTCCTCCGGGAACACAGCCTAATGCCATTCTAAAGCTCAAAGGTAAAGGGTTACCTCACTACGGCAGTTACAGCAAAGGCGATGAGCTGGTTAGGATCAATGTAAAAGTTCCAGTCCATCTGAATGACATTCAAAAGTCATTGCTCAAAGAATTAGATAGACAATTTAGAAACGACGACGGCAGCGCACGACAACCTTTTTAATAGAAATCCGTTTGTATTTGTAGCCAGAATAGATAACACAAATGTCATCCTAACCTTCACCAATTGACCAATGATTCAAAAGACGACGACGAAGTTCATGGTTTTCAACATTGATGGGGGTCATAAGAGTTGGAGCGAATGACGCAAGAAGTCATCAAGGAATACAGAACTGCAGATCAACATGGAATAAAATACAAATAAGAAGATCCACCACCACGTAATATTCGTAACGACATAATGCTCCATTTAATTCAGAAATGGATTCGCTCTGAAACAGATGATATTCGTGCACGAGGTATTTATCCAAAAGATTAAGTAAGTATGATTAGTCAAGTTCGGACGTAGATCTGGTTGGTAGAACACGATAGTGCCATGAAGATCACTTGTATCGATGGTTTTAGCATTAGATATCTCGACTATGACAATGTGAAGCATGTATCAGATAAACCCAGAGTTGTACTTCTGTTGCACGGAATAGGGGCCTCTGCTGAAAGATGGTTGCCGGTAGTTCCGGGATTGTCTAGACACTTTAGAATAGTTGTCCCAGATATTATTGGTTTTGGTTATAGTGACAAGCCGACAGTCGAATATACCATGGATTTCTTTCTTTCATTCTTGCAAAGCTTTTTAGATAATTTGAATATTCCGGCTGCGAGCGTGGTAGGGTCATCATTTGGAGGGTGGATGGCGATGGAATTCGCGATAAGGTTTAACAGGAGAATAGATAAATTGGTTTTGGCTGCCCCTGCGGGAAGAATGCAATCTTCCACACATGTTCTTGACCAGTACATTATGGCAGCACTTTATCCGACCCGTGAGAATGCACTCAGAGCCTTCATGGACATGGCTTACGATCCCAGTGCTGTTACAGACGACACCGTAATAGACTTTGTGAACCGAATGAGGCTCCCAAATGCCAAGTATGCGTTCATGTCAACATTGTTGGGAATACGAGACTCGCCAAATCTGTCTGATAGATTACCGAAACTATTAGTGCCAACGTTATTTATCTGGGGAGATAATGATAACATGATACCCATGCAGTATTTAGGAGATTACAGACAAGTTCCTCAGGGTGAGCTTGTACTAATAAAAGATTGTGGACATACCCCATATGTGGAAAAGCCAGCAGAGTTCAACAAGGCGCTTTTAAAATTTCTTGTCAAAGAGAGTTAGTAGGGATTAATGTTAAATAAATGCCAGTATAACCTTTTGTTGAAATGATTGATAATACTGGTGGTGATAATACTGGTGGAGATGAATCAGCTGGGCCATTTAAAAAGGCAATTGAAACAGGAGCCGAAGCACAAAGAGATTTTATAAAGAGTTATTCAGCAGTTCAGCAAGATGCAATTCACAATTTTTTCTCCACACTTCAAGGTTTGACATATTATAATGCGATGTTCAAGACAACCGTGCAGAGTGGGGGCAGGATCTCTATCCCTGAAGCTGAAAGGCAAGCATTGAATATTGGGGATGGTGACTTGGTTCAAGTAATCATAATACCCATTCATAGAAGAAAGGACACCGAACCTGGGTAGATCTGTAAGTCTGCGTGACTAGTAGTCGATCATCCTGTATTTCCTGTATTTCACGGAAATTTCTCAATTTAGGCCATTGAGAGGGTTATTGTGATCGTGCCTTAATCCACTGACCGACCTTCGGAAGGACATTATTCTGAGAGTAGCTGCTAGCAATAAGTCCTACATGCCCAGTATGAAATCGCATTAACCTCTTGTCAAGACTTGATACTGCATCATTTAACGACGCACTGCATTGTGGTGATACAAGATGATCTTCCTCAGCAACAATATTAAGAAGAGGAATTTTTATCTTTGAGAGATCTATAATTTCATTTCCTATCTTCATTTCGTTAGCCACTAGTAGGTTTCTTTGGTAAATGTCGGTAATCCATTGCCTAAAAGTTTCCCCTGCAATAGGTGGTGTGTCATAAAGCCACTTTTCTACTCGGAGAAAATTCTGAACGAACTCCTCATTATCGATGTTTTCAACTAAGTTGAAATACTTGTTTACTCCCTGCTTGAATGGCTTTAAGGTCGAAAATAATGCATAAAGCTGCTCGGAAGGTAAATTACCAATGGAATTAAACATTCTGTCTGCATCTAGATGTCTAGAAAAATTACCTAGCACAGTAGTATCTTGATTGGAATCAATTACCGGTGCTATTGTAGCTAGATTTCTAATTTTATCTTCATGTACTGTGCTATAAATCGCAGACATGGTAGCACCCATACAATATCCGTGTAAGGTTATCTTGTTTACTGAAGTTTTTGTTCTAACAAATTCTACACAATCATCAATGTACTCATTTACATAATCATCAAAAGAGACGTACTTGTCAACCTGTGCCGGCGTTTTCCAGTCAATCAGATAGATATCAAATCCTTGGGCTAGCAAGTTGCGGATCCAGCTCTTATCAGGTTGCAAATCGAGGATATATGACCTGTTTATCAACGCATATACAAACAAAATTGGCGTCTTTGCTGTCTTGCTTACCATCGGACGATAATGTAGAAGCCTGTACAGTCTTGCTTCATGTACGATTTCATTAGGGGTACTCCCGACTTCGATAGCGCCTGCATTATGAAGCACGTTTCGAGTTTTTTCGAGCTTACGGGTTGTGTCTCCAATTTCTTTTAAGATTATATTAGTATCGATTTTTTCATTGATTTCAGTACCCCTTTTTAACGTTCTTTCGGACGTATTAGGAAGGTATGTTTCCTGATTCATTTATCTTCAAGGCCTCCATTTTCCGGTTCAGATCGTGAACAGTCTTTTTCAAATCGTGAATATCCTTCGACAGATCATCCATCTCGCTTCGGGTAGGAAGGTTGAGTACTTTCAAATTGTTTTCGGCAAGCTTCTGCAAATGTGAAAATAAATCATATTGGTTGTTTAGCACCAAACCGCACGAGATCGCATATTCCTTAGAATCAAACAAGCCAGTGAAGGCATCTTCAAAAACATCTATCGCAATCTTTCTATAATTTTCAAAATCCTGTTTTGAGTTGTACTGTTTGGGCGCTTTCTCCGAGGACTCAGCCAACGCTTGTACAAAGGTGTTGTTGATCTGTACCCAATATTCGTTTAAGTGGATTTGTAATTCAAGAAGGGTTTTCCCAAACTCAATAAGTTCCTTGAGATCAGCTCTCGAATATTGGGAATAAGCGAAGGAGGGTCCAACGGTAGGCAATCTGCTGATATCGGACCAAATATTGAATACTCTGGCTATCTGTTCCTGCAAAAAGCGGGGATCAACATTATCTTGCGATTGTGTATTTCTATTAGGATCATTACTACTTCTATTGTTGTTAACTTCATTCTCTATAACCATATGATTCACTTTCAACAGGCTGCCACAAGACGTTAAATTAGTGACAATATGATTGTGTAATGTTATCTTGTTATTATACCTTTTCGTAACCGGGAAACTAAAAAATCGACGATGTTTGGTATAGTATTCTACCTACTCCATTTCGGATAGATTTTATTAATAACTAGATTTGGAAGCCATGTCTTGGGGTCAATGGCGGCTAAACATTTTATAAAGGTGGTTTTACCTTTTCAACTTACCATGCTGCCTGTTTTGTAGTACGATTTTAACTGTAACTACGAATCAGGCCTAGACGTAAGGGCTCGTAGCTCAGCATGGATAGAGCGCCTGCCTTCTAAACTTGAAGAAAGCCGGAAGTCGTGGGATCGAAGCCCACCGGGCCCGTTTTTTGGAAGGGTAGGAGAATATGTTAAGGTGATATTTAAAAAGTGTGAGAATACGCCATACAAAGGGACCATTGCTAAACGATTTTAAGTAGCTTATTATGCATCGATGCTCGTATCTGTGATATGGTAAGCGACAGCGATCTGCGCCTGATCGTAACGCAGGCACGAGAGGGGGCAACAACACGTAAGTTCAGCCAGTCTGTGGAATTAACACTCGTGTTAAAGGATATCGATGTTAAAAAAGGGTTTAACCTAAACGAAGTGGTGATTTTGCCTCACAAACCAACCAAACAAGCCAGCGTCTGTGTAGTCGGGACTGGTGATACTGGTACAAGAGCACGCAAGGCTGAAGTGGATAGAGTAATACAACCAGAAGAACTGGACAGGTTGGGGACTAACAAGAGAGAAGCGCGGAAAGTGGTGAAAGAACATGAGTTTTTTCTGGCGGACACAGCATTGATGGCCACGGTCGGCCGCGCGTTTGGGCAATTTCTAGGTCCAAAAGGCAAAATGCCT
>CAKOFP010000157.1 GCA_933226995.1 Candidatus Nitrosopolaris rasttigaisensis
ATCCATATAGATCGGCGAGCCGGTGTTGCTCGACAAAAGTGCTGCTTCCGCTACCTTAGTAACATTCCTTGCGTCTTCAGGAGTTACTACGGGTTCTCTGATTTTTCCGGCGATAACGTCGAGAAAACTTTGCAATTCCAATGTTAGCGGTTCTTTAAATTTACCGCGACGCGGTATTATAGTAGCCTCTTCATAATCTATTTTGATCCTTTGTGTGATATAGTCTCCGGTAATGATACCCTCGGTGCAGACTGCGCTAAACTTTCTTACTCGGTTCGGAGTGATCCAATTTGAAGCGATAATTGCGACCCTCTGCTCGTCGAACCCGAGCATAATAGTCGCAAAATCTTCGTACGAATGAAATTTTGTACCGGAACGTGCAAAAACAACAAGAGGTGTACTATTGAACAGGTACATTGCAGTATCAATATCGTGGACAGACGTATCGTAAATTATGCCGACGTCTCGAATATGTAAGGGCATTCTGTTTTCTCTATGAAACTCCATCATTAGTAGATCACCGTATTTGTGATTATCTATAAGCTGCTTAACATCCTGAATGGCGGGATTGAACCGTTCGATATACCCAGACGTCAAGATCACTTTTCTTCTCTTGGCTATTTCGATCATCTCTTCGCATTCACACGATGAGAATGCTAATGGTTTCTCGACAAAAACGTGAACTCCCTTTTCCATTATTTTTTTTGCCATAGCGAAGTGCGTCTTGGTAGGGGTGCAGACTATGCAGCCGTCTAAAGGGACTTCATCTTCAAGCAATTGCTCGAGCGAAAAATAAGGCTTTGCATCATAAAGCCTGGCCTGTTCTCTTGCACGCAATTCATCCTTATCACATATTGACGCGAGGACACCAATTTCATGCAGGACCCTCGCGTGATTCTTACCCCATCCGCCAACTCCTATCACTGCGAATCTTCGTCTGTCCTTTGTTTTCACCATACAGGAGTTAACCACCTAGTGTACTCCGCGAGCTCTGCGGTTACGATTTTTGAATAGGTAGTACGAATTCTACCGGTCACAGGACCCTCCTTACCATCGCCTACTACGCGACCATCAATATCGATTATAGCTACTATTTCAGCTGCAGTACCTGTGAGAAACAGCTCCGAGGCCATATATAGTTCGGTGCGAGAAATAGGCCGCTCCACTAGCTCATATCCCAGATTCTTGGCTATAGCTATTGCCGTGTCACGTGTAATACCTTCTAAGGCAGATCCAGCTATAAATGGTGTATATATTTTGCTGTTTCTGACGATGAAGATATTCTCTCCTGACGCTTCGCTAACATTCCCATCTCTGTCCAGCATAACTGATTCGTCATAGCCGTTCCTATTGCTCTCTTGAGTTGCAAGTACTGAATTAAGATAGTTGCCAGCAGCTTTTGCCATTGGGGGTGTGGAGGAATCATGAATTCTGCGCCATGAAGAAATACATGCACTAATGCCTTCTACTTTAAAATACTTCGCAAATGGGAATACTATTATCACAACATGCGTGGGGGAGTCCCTTGTTACATTCAAATCAATACCGTGCTGCCCTACAAATGCTAATGGTCGGATATAGCATGATTCTTTGATCCGATTTTTTTTCAATAACTCTATAGTTGCGTCCTCTAGTTCCTTTGCTGAATAATTCATTGCAATGGAATAGACTGCAGCCGAGTGACGGAGTCTGTCCATATGTTCTCTTAATCTAAACACATGAAGATTATTTTTTGATGAATATGCACGAATGCCCTCAAACACTGCAGTTCCATAGTGTAGAGCATGAGTAGTAACCGGAACGGTCGCTTCTTCCCATTTTACAATTTTGCCATCAAACCACATGAAGTCAGCGCCTTTTGTTCTCATTTATGGCAGAGTCAATTCGCGGATTATAAAAATCTTCAAAAGTTAAACAAAGCCTTCTTTTGGAATTTTCATCCCCATCACCCTCAAGGTACTATCGGATGATCTTGCAAATTTCTCAACAATCTGCCAGTTGTGCTCGATCAAGTCTGCGACTCCGCTTGGTACCATATCCCGCCAATTTTGTACCTCATGTCTTTGTTCCGCGCGCGAGCCGTTTGAAAATTTGGTAGTAATTTGGTCGTAGAGCATTTCCTTCACAGCCGAAGCTGAGCCTGCAAACCGACGGGCTTTTATGGGATTAAGCTTAAAGACCGACAAAGTAATTCTTTCAGCAACATCTCCAGTATATGTGATGAACTTTTCTTCTCTCACGTTTCGGAGAATTTGATTTCTTAATATCCAGGAGAATGGAGAAATTAAGGGTGGCAAATATCTTACGAATGGCGAGACTAGCGAGTAATCCGGAGAAACAGTGATGGAGTTATTATTTGCAAAAACCGATTCAATCATTGCCTTCCTTATGTGATAAGGGAAAGGGAAACTGCGTGTATTGATCTCTTTATGATTTTTCAAAAACCTTACTGGATAAACGTAAACATTGTAATCTCGCTGTAGTAATAGAGAAATGATATGTCGATGGGTGTTGGTAAAAGGATTCAAGTGTGCTAGGTAGATCGCCGCCACTCTCTCCATCAGTTATAGTAAACTCTAGCAGACATATAAATAACAAAAAGGGTCAAAAAGGCCCTTATGACACTCGCTTTACTTCTATCTCGATCGTGGAGACATTCCGCGTTCTGCCGTCTTCTGATTGCACCGTCTCAGACCCAATTCTTACCTCGCCTACCCTGTAACCGGCGTTTTCCATCCTCTTTAGGATAATCTGTGAAACATCTACTGCTCTACCAATGCTTAACCCTCGTGCCTTGATCGTTACCGACGGCTGATTAGCTAGTTGGATGAGTGTTGAGGTCACATATGCCATCAAAGGCTTCTTTCCTATGTATACTGCGTCGCGTGGACCATCTCTATGAACTTGTGGGTTTTGTTGTGGTTGTGCTTCCGCCATAACAAGTTTAGTGGTTTGGGATAATTTAAATCTAGAAGATGAAACCGTTCCAGCCAATTCATGTTGTGCTATATTGCATATTTTACTTCTTTTTTGACTAATGGGGCCGGCCGGATTTGAACCGACGATCTCCAGCGCCCGAGGCTGGCATCATGCCAAGCTAGACAACGACCCCTCGGCTTGCACAATCATGGCGAATCTTTATTAAAAACATTAGCTGCAGTAAGGAGCATATCCTTTTTTTTTCAAATAGCTAGTACCTAATACCGGTGGTCAGTGCTCTGGCTACCGATTATCGCGGTTATCTCAATCCTCGGCGTTCAATGGCTGCGACCTATCTTTTTCTTCTTTCGATCGATGCATTAGTTGAATCTATGCCTCTCCATATTATATCGTAGCCCAATTTTGAAAGGAGATCGACATGGCAAGCTTCGGGTACTTTATACTTTTTAAAAAGGAAAATAGCATCCATGAAACTTGAAATAGAATCCAAAGATTTCTCCAGTTCCGATATTTTAAAACGCGAAATTAGATATGTTCCAACAACTAGGTAACTATGCCCGTTATCATTTACATTTACATTTCCTGCCTCCCTAGATCGAAGAGCTATTATCACCGAATCAGAAGGGATATTATATTTTTCAGCTAGCTCGCCTATCGATATTATGCCTCTGCCGCTGCCTCCGTCAGTTCTACTATCGTCTTCGTTGTTATCCTGAGTACCGATAATAAGACGGTCTATTTCTGCTAGCAAACCATTCGGGGCGGTGATTGCTATCCTTCGAACCATCTCCTGATCAATTGACTTCAAGTACGAAACGATTGCCCTCAATGGCACTTGACCGTTTTTATAAAGTATCAAATGGTCCTTTTGTACTAATGAACCCAGTCTCGAGATGAGATCTTTTTCGACTTTTTTATACTTGGATGTGGTGTAATAATCGTTATTCACTGCGATAAAGATATCCAGTTTGTCATCCTTGTACAGTTCCTTATTCGCAGAAGCAATTCGTGTTAGTTTGCCTATCTTTCGCTCGATATATTCCAGAGTCCAAAAGCCGACTATCTCCAAATATATGCGACAGCCGTATCTCTCAAACATAAAGTCTGGGATGAATGCCTTATCATTGTCCAGAACGATAGGGTCAGGCTCCCTTACCAAAGTCCAGCCTGTGCTGAATTGCTGGAATTTTACCGCAAATTTTTCTTCAACGGTGCTATCAAAGGACGAACCAAGTTTCGCAGTTATCTTCTTACTGTTATTATGATCCGGAAATGCCATTAATTGAGGTGCATTCTCCTTTGAGATGTGAAATTCATACATTTTCCTACCAACAGATATTGACTTCCGGATAATCCATGCCTGCAGCGACCATGATTCTGCACAAATTATAGATGGAAGCAATTTCGCAATCGCCGTGCCGTAGATTTCCGTCATCTTGAACATGCTTTGTGGACCATCGAGAGAACAGACAATTGTATCATCATGATGAATCATATTTTTAGAGGTCCGATCAACTAACGTACTTGGTTGGTTTCGAATATTATACATTAGACCCACTCTTTTGACATCTCTTAGCACTCGTTTCCAACTCGAACCCCCGTGAAGAGCGACTTGAAGAGTTGTGCAACTGAATAAGAGTGTCTGTATGATGGCGAAGTTATACCATGCCACAAGGATGGCCGGCGTTATTCTATCGAAATGCTCCACAACTAAGTTCTCATCTAGGTCACTCCACATTTGATTTCGGACCTTTTCCTTATCTACACCTAGCTGCCTAGCGACAGATTGAATTATCTCTTCTCTTCTAAGAATAGTTAATGCAAAATCGGATTTAGATGATTCTTCGAATAAACTTCGCCTTATTACATCGGGTTCAATTGTAAGGTCAGCCGAATCAATACCATTTTCCGTAGATTGTTCACTAGTGTTAACAAACTTACACCTTCTTTCAAGTAAGGTGGAAAAGCCCCTGACAAGTTTATAATCTCCGTGTTCACTTTCGATTAGTCCAATTCGATCTGTAAGGAGTCCTTTTCTATCTCTTTTCTTCCATGATTCTTCGAACTCTCCGATTATATTAGCTGCCAACGATACATCTTCATCAGAGGTACAAAAGGTTGGGGCAATGCTTTTCCCTTTATTTGAAATTTTGACTCTGAGTAGTTGGAGCGGAATCATGTCAAGTCATGTCACACTTGCGTTGTATCTTTTTATCTTGCAAGCCAAACGACTAATCCGTCAATCACTCAAATTCACATTCGTAAGATAATCTAGAAAATCTTTAGAATTTAGTTGAACAGCTCTCAGCAAGATTGCGCAGGGATCTAAATCAGAATAAGGAATATGTGCTACACCTCGTATCGATATTGTGCCCTTATCATAGCTCAGCATAGTATATCTCTTATAACTTATAGACGTATGAAAATTTTAACCTTTGTTTAGCTCTGTATTGTGAAAGATCGAAATCTGCATCGGGCGCTTTCTTATACAATGATATATGTTTTTTCATCGCCATACAAGTTGAGTTAAAGGACAAGGTTTAAAAAACACTCTTGTCTCAGTTATTTATTATATTTAGCAGAGGGGGTCCAAGTCTATAACAGTTGATCAAAGATTGATTCAGTTTTTGAGGGAGGGCAAGGACTGGGAGAGGAAAGCAACGAACGTACCAGGAGTCTTTTTATTAAAATTACCTTCGTTCAAGGGAAGATCCGCATCGTTAGGGATTGAAGTTAATTCTATCGGGTCTTCTGGTGTAGCGACAAAGAAGAGAGGCGTAGTCGTTAGGTCAACGATTGAGCTTGAGGAAATCAACAAGTTGCTTTCACATCCAAAACTGGTGGAACTTGCCAAACGGGTAGATGAAGTGAATCCTGAAAGAAAACTTGGAAGAGCAAACACAGCCGAACACGATGTGTTCGAAATCTAACCCTAAGAGCATCGGCCATTTGACTGGCAAGAGCATTCTGTCAGAAAATAGGCGGCCACTAGAAGGTCCAAGATCGATTTTAGATAAAATCAGATTGGCGGACGGTGTATTTGGCATTAATATCGATGTTATTATTATTATTATTATTAATGCACCGGCGAATTTCAGCTGACCTCTTTACGGTTAAGGCTCTCGAAACGCCGAATTTTGCATATTGTGATCCAGATTACTTTATTCCACCGAACCATTCAGAACATAGAAATCCGATCTAGCAAAGCAAAGCAAAGCAGAGCAAAGCTTGACAGATTAAACCATTTAACGTTATGACATTATAACAGATTTTTGAATAATCGTTGATAAAGTTCCGGGTAATATACCGGCTATGTTATAAACAGAACCCAAGATATTGGCATGAACACAAAGGCAGATATGGCTAAGTTTTGCAATGCTGACGCAATTGTAAGATTTATTGATATATGGGTTTACAAGTTCAACACTTGCATGGGCCCGTAGCGTAGCCAGGATATCGCGGCGGTCTTCGGAACCGCAGGTCGAGGGATCGAAGCCCTCCGGGCCCGGCTAGTTTTAATTTTACTTATTTTCAAGCTAACGCGCAAAATTCATACAATATGAGTACAATGACGTCAGTAAACAACGGAGGCCGCGAGGTGGTTGGTAGCTACTCAAAAAGTACCTTGTTTATCATAAACCAGTTAGACGAGTTAACGCATAACCATTTATTTTGGTAAATTTCCCTTATACTTGATCCCTCGTTTGAAAGTCTCTGATAGAACCTCTGGGGTAGAATATGTTATTCGCGATATAATTTCATATGCACGAAAATATGAAAGTACAGGAAAACAGATAATCTACTTGAACATCGGAGATCCAGTAAAGTACGATTTTAAGACACCTGACCATATCAAAGCTGCCTTAATAGACGCCGTAACAAAAGACCAAAACTATTATGCCGAGTCGGAAGGACTTCCGGAATTGCGGAAAGCCATAGTAGAAAAAGAATCTCAAAAGGGATTCCCAGCCGCCGACTCAGACGTCTTAGTCACCAATGGGGTTTCTGAGGGTCTTGATATGACTTTGGCCTCAATAGTTGACCCCGGCACCGAGGTACTGATGCCTGGGCCCTATTATCCGCCTTATGCCTCGTACGTGAAATTTTACGGGGGAAAGCCTATCGAGTTTAAGTTATATGAAGATGGCCTGCCTGATCTCGATGATGTGGCATCCAAAATCAACTCAAAGTCGCGGGCTATTTGCATTATCAGCCCGAATAACCCTACTGGTGAAGTTTTTGATCGTAAAGGCCTACAACAACTAATAGATATCGCAACCGAACATAACCTTTACGTTATTTGTGATGAAATTTACGACAATATTGTTTTTGATGAACAGTTTACCAGTATAGGCAGAGTAGCAAGTGATGCTCCGGTAATTTTACTAAATGGTTTTTCGAAAGGATACTTGATGACAGGGTGGCGCTGCGGCTACATATGCCTAAACAGTGATTCCAGAAAGCTCGATGGTCTACGAGAAAACGTGCCCAAGCTGGCACGAGTGCGCATCTCGTCTAACCTGCCAGTCCAGATAGCTGCTATCCAGGCATTGCGTGGCCCACAAGATCACATTATAG
>CAKOFP010000158.1 GCA_933226995.1 Candidatus Nitrosopolaris rasttigaisensis
CGGCATTGTTCTTCTTTATCGTTAAGATACAGATTCAGTGTCTTAATCTGAATTATCTTAAAATATAAATTTTTTACTATTACCTTCCGACATTTAGATTAATTTGCTCGCCATCTCGAAGAATAATGTCTCTGAAATCTGAGACCGGCTTAGCGTCAACACTCGCTCGGACTGTCTTACCATTTGTATCTAAGCCTCCCCATATATCTAGAAACTCACCTAGCGTATAATTTCTGTTTGCTGTAGATTCTACATGGATGGTACCACTGGCGTCATGGGTATGTAATGGTGCAAATCCTGGTGTACCATAATGGTCAAGAGAATGAACCTTCCATAACGATGAATTTATCCCTATTTCTGATGGAACAGGAGTGGGAGTACCATCAACAGTAACATTAAGGTGCGGGTGGATATGTTCCACTAAAGGTTTCGGTCCTTGTGTAGAATAAAGAGAAGTAGAACTGACTCCAAATGCTATAACAGCTGCTACAATAGGTATTATTATCATTATCATATTCCGGTTTCTCCTACGTCTATTAATCGCAACGTAACTGTCATCCCTTTTGTTCTTTTGATTTCTCTTGTTACCCAATCCCTTATTCAGCTTATTCAAAGTTATTTTTAGGACAGTCTTATATTAATTCCTATAGATTAAATTAATATTTTGAGGTTTGCGTTGTCTGCCAGGAAATTTCCTCCAATTTCTGTTGGTCTGATCTTAACACGAGTTGGTGGTCGCCATATTATCTTGCAATTCACGCCATGACAGTATAGCTGTATATCTCTTGGAATGACTGCTCCTTTCTTTCGAACAACAAGTGTGGAGTGTAGGGAATTTAGATCCAAGTTAGAACAAGATACCATTGTTACCAATATTGTACGAATTAACTTTTCACTTAGTCTTTAACAGTCACGGATTTGTTAACAGTTTCGATGACGGTTTTCATTTGATAGATTATTTAATTAGAGACCGTGAGAGAACTTAGGTAGTATATAGCGTTGAACTACTTAGTAGTGCTTTTCTCTACTTTCTACTGCCGGGGGATGGTAGCTTTAGAGGTTTTGGGGGCATAGCGATTAAAGCGTTGTATGATGTACGAGACATGAGTATAATCTACTATTTCCAATATTATTATCTAACATGAGCTTCAGAATTATTCATATAAGAAACTAAACTATTTTTTTATACAGAAGGCAATAGTCTGTCTTCACGATGTCTTTTATGCCAATAGAAAATATTTCTGTGTTTACACTTTATGCAGTCATAGAAGGTCTTCTGATAATCAACTCTTGGACATGGTTCAAGCATAGTAGAAATATATTCTGAGGTTGGTGGAAATACAATATAATGTGTTCCACAATTATTGCAGCCGAATGCCTGCCTACCATGAGTGAGAGGAAGAAAGTCTTGACGAGGACTCATTATACTACGTGTTTTAGCGATTTATTTTAGTTTTCTTGGAAAGAGCAGGCGTGGTATTCCCAGATACTGTCATTTACTGCCAGCTTTGCCAACGATCGAGCGTAGTCCTTTAGGTTTCCCGGTCGTGGAATGATGTTCAAATTGACATGATGCCGAGATTAGAAAGAGGGAGTTAAAAAACCCTCAATAGGGAAGGAGCAACCGACCTTGTTAAGTTTTCTTAGCTATAATGCTTAGCCTAACGAAGTTTAATAATCAAGTATGAGATATTTCCTTATGAATCTTGGTAGTGGCAGTCTGTACTACTTTATCTATAACTAACTCGAGATATCTATTTTTCAATTCATAAGTTGGGAGATGGTCCAACAAAGGTTTCATTGCTTCGGTTCTCATAAATGAAGAATATCTCCGGTATTCTTCAAGCTTAGAACACTCATTAGATATAGAGACGTCGATATTCTTAAATCCTGTCCTAGCTAACTGATCGGTCGTTTCTTCGGCCATTGCGAAATTCTAAGGTTCCTCACAGTTTTTGAAATAATCGCTGAACTTATTATTTTATGTAATTTGTTTAAGAGGATGTAAATTTTTTGTAAATTTCCGTAACATCCACACTGAATCAAAGCCAGCCCATAACTTCTTAGCATTTTCCAAGATGTTCAAACACTTTTTTTATGGTCATGTATCCAATGCAATACAGCATTTAGAGAAAATAATATCCCATCTCCTTTCTTACGGAATAGTGAAGCTAGTACAAGTTCAAGTCTTGTAAATTGAGGTTTTGGTTCGTAAAACTAGCACATCTAGCTGCCTCGACTTTCGTCCATCTGCCATTGTTTTTAGACAGAGTGCGTACCCAATAGACTATTGTATGCTATGTGAAGTATTATACTCTATTACGGTGGTATGTTATGTCCATTCTGCAGAATTCAATTAAGATTTTTACCTACTAGTCGAAAAGAGAAGAAAAGACTAAGACGCGGGAACATGGCCAAAACACGATAATTAGGGCTCTTAAAGGGAATAGGAAAATAGCATGATCTACCCTCTGAGGAGAGGATTCAGCTTTTAGTTCCTCTTATGTTCCTCAGGCTTACTCGAGGAATAATCTAATACAACTGCGCCAATATACGCTGTTTATTCTCCCTTTAGTAGGATCTGAGTAGCTTTCTTGTACTGTTCTTCATTCATAGGGGGAACGTCTGAGATTTTAAGATTTTGCTCAACGTGCTCGGGTTTCTTTTGACCTATTAATGGCGCAACGACAGAAGGACTTGAACGAATTATTTGGATTAATTTTGCAACTTGATCGTTTAATCCTCCGTAGTCAGGAATACTTGATCTAAGTAATCGTCCCTGGAATAATGGAATACTTGTAAATATTCCTATGTTCAATCTTGCTGC
>CAKOFP010000159.1 GCA_933226995.1 Candidatus Nitrosopolaris rasttigaisensis
AAGTATAGCGCGGGGAGTGGGATTCGAACCCACGCGTCCTTTCGAACATGGGATTAGCAATCCCACGCCCTACCAGGCTAGGCGACCCCCGCTCCAACGTACGCATTACCCACGCATCAAAATCCTGCGGGATTATATTAATTATGGGTGAGCCTGCCCAATGGAGAAGGCGGCAGGCTAACCCGATATTTAAAAAGGTTATAAAAAGGACATATCTGCTTATATTATCTTTGAATCTTAAAGACTCGAATGAGATATTCCGCAGGGCCATAATCAAGGCTTACTTTGAGCCTGAATTACAAAAAATGGATTATCGTAAATCTTCTGCTAAACATCCATTGATTACAGAGTATGGCCTTACAGCAGGCCAAGACATTTTACACTTATTCTTTGATCTTATCACTGGGAATGATTATCCAGATGGTGATGAATGGTTTACGATTGAGTATCTACTCCCCTATAGCATAAAATTACCTGACAAGCTAAAAGGACCTGATTATTTTACCACCATTATGGCTTCTGAAGAAAAACATTTCTGGCGTCACAGGGAATTGATCCGTTTCAAATACGGCAAATCTAAAAAACTATCAGAGTCATTGGAATTTATGAACAGGAAATATCTTGAACTGGTTAAGGCTCTACACGATTCATCGGCCATTAACGACTTGAAATGAATCGTAGTGAAATGACGGACGGACACACGCATATATCTCCAACCAAGGACGAAAATCAACAAACTACTACCAACGACTAAGTAGTACCAATTGTCACCACCACCACCCACTATCATCATAATTTTCGCTTCAATTCCTTCGTCTTTGGAAGATAATAGTATTCTGAACCATCAGAGTACTTTGCGCCGTACGGATTCCATTTGAAATCTAGTTCATCGTAGTGATATACAATCTCCTCCATATTATTAGTAGCAGGAAAAATCTGCATTTGTGTAGGGATGATGTCGACTAAATATTCAATTTTTTCAATTGCCATTTCAAAGTGCCTATTATTTTTATTCATGAACGAAAAAATTAGGCGGGGCTTTATTTCTTCTGGTGCTATTCCACAGAAGGATATGAATGCTTTGACGCCTCTTCTACCTCCTCTTCTTCGCTTCATTTCTTTGATCAATCCCTTAATTTTGTACCACCTTTCCATAGTGAATATTTGAAAAAAAGATTCTCCAAATGGAATCGGAAATTCGATTTCAACCATGCTAACATATTGGGTATCCTCTATTGGAAGCTGCAGCTCGTCCACACGACCAAATACGCCCTTGAGTGCACTATATATTACTTCGATCTCAAACTGTGCTATACCATAATAGTGAAATTTGGCCGATCCCTCTGCGCTCAATATGTCATGTTGTTATAGAAAAGTGAAAATTATAGGCTTTGCTGCGTGGCGGCCTTACTTATTGAGTGATTAGAAGACATGACTTATTCAACTCGCTCGACTATTTTACTCAATTCAAACTTCGGTACTGCTAATAATCGCTTTCTTTCCTTTTCCTCTCCACGCTCTGCAAGTTGCGTCTTTGAATAATAATAATAACGCTTGACTGGATACAGATTCCTAGTTTTGCTGCTTTGCCTTAATTTCTGGCAATCTGCTTTCGAGATCAATTTCTGACATAGGGGACAATACAACAGTCTATGAATTTTATTTTTTGATTCTAATATGTGTCTGTTACTATCTTTGAACCAAGTCATAATCTCGTTACTACTATTATTATACATTGTCAGTCCTTATTAAGAATTTAAGCTTGCCTCGCTGCTCAGCAAAAAATATGAATAAGCTTTATCGAAAATTATACATCATCTCTTATTAGTTATTGAAGATATATACTAAATCCCTAGCCGACATTAATACACCACTTCAAATTAATCATATGGAAACTTTGAAGTTGATACTTACTAATGATTTTCTATAGTCTAAAGTAGGTATAACTAATACTCATTTCGATTACGGACTTGCCGAATTAATATGGTTTGTTATGAGCTACTAATAACTGTCCAATTAATGTATCATGTACTTTCTAGGAAGTTGCAATCTAATCACGAACCCACTATTTTGTTTCCATTGGCGTTATTATTACCACCAACAACCGGTCCAACAAGCCACCGTATGCTTCTATCATTTCTTCAAACCACTGTCCCACTCAATGTCATTGTCTTCTTGTAGAATGGTTTAGTTATTTTTATAAACTCTGATTTTATTCTGTCACTTTCAAGGCATCCTTTGTGGACAAATATTATGACCGTCAGTGTCATCTTTGCTACTACTTCAAGAATTCCGTATTTTATCATTAGAGTGAGAATTGTCGAATCGAATCAACTAAACTAATTCAGATGGTTTTGAAGTACTTTTTAGGCGTCCATGTTCCTAAGAACTAATGAAAAGATGAAAAGATACAACTATCTTCCCCAAATAATGAAAATAAAAATGCACTATCAACAAGCAAGTATTCTTAATTGGTCTTATCATAGAAGCAGCCGCAATTTCTGGCATTTCAGCTTCCGCTGCTATTCGTTCTTGCGCAAATCGAAATGTGCTTGCCCCGCTTCTCCTTCAGTCCGATGAGGAATGTCATCTTCTATATTCAAGTAGGCCACAGAATGTTGAAAGCTGGGCCATTCCCTCTTGGAAGATTACGATCGATTATAGTTACCATCATTCTGTTCAGTTGTTGTCTTACTCATTACACCTATCATACTCCGTTAATAATCGATAATTTTCATAGTAAGCATCAGCATCAATACTCCAGCTAGCATATGTTGGAGCAGTTAAGGCAGCATATGCCAAAAGTTTTAGCAAAACTGCATTGACAAAAACATGAAAACTAAGCTTAGGGCTCTTTGGTGATATCGTCAGCCGGCTTATCCCATTTCCTTTTCCAATATTTGTATGCATGATATACTACTCTCCTTACCTTTGTTGAAATTATTCTCTTCGAACACCAACTCGCATTTTATGTGCCGGTATTATTCTTTTTTTCTTTGCTACTCTTTCATAGATTTCCAGTAGTGCTAGTGTTGGTACAAAACCCGATGCTAACCATGCAACTGACTCAAATATTTCCATGGAGTAATTTATGCATCGTTATTAGATTAATGCTCGTTAAGTTTACTTCAAACAAATAATAATCTATTATTATAAATCATGTTCTTTTCCTGTCAGCATCGTACTCTGGCATAAATCCATCTATCTTTGGAGCCATCTAAAACGTTGAGTGCGCCACGCTATGGTAAAATACGTTTGTAATGAAATACTAGTACAACAATCACTTATACCAGTACATAGTTAGGCTTGTTAAATCAACTATATAATAATGAGCAAAAATGATGATAATGAATCTTAGTACAAGTATCGAATCGATGTAAATACTTAGTCGTCGTTAAGTCTACAATTGAAACTAGTTTCAGAGACATCCCTCCCGTCAAGAACTTCGAACTTCAGCGTAAAGCGAGCCATGGCTCTATCCTTGATGACAGCACTTTTATTCTCTATCGTAAGCGGAGGCATTTCCCAGGTTAATCCAACTCAGAAAGCGTCTGCCCAGATCTCAGGCGCTGCCACCTCCGCCTGTCAAAAATTACCAATCGCTAGTGTCACAGCCAGCGGCAATGACGGGAATGTACCTAGAAATGTCTTAGACAATAATCTTAACACCAGATGGTCAAATCTAGGTGTTGGTTCATTCATTCAGGCTGATTTAGGTGGACAAAAGACTATTTGCAGTGTAGATATTGCTTGGTATAGAGGAAATCTGCGAGTGAATAACTTTGTAATATCAGTTTCAAGTGATGGCACTAGCTTCACAAATGTATTCACAGGTAAAACTAGTGGAACAACTCTATCTGCCGAAAAGTATAGTTTGTCTGCAAGATTTGTAAGAGTTACAGTTAATGGAAATACAGAGAATAACTGGGCAAGTATAACAGAATTAAGTGTTGATGGATTTAGTAACACACCACCACAAAGTAACGTTCCTACTGCTGATAGCAAAACTATCTCAACTAACAAAGGTACTCCTGTACAAATCCCCCTAACAGGTAAAAGTCCTATTCCAAATGATGTAAATCTAAAGTTCTCTGTGTTAAGTATGCCACATAACGGTAAACTAGCTACTGGTACTACTTCTAATTCCGTAACATATACTCCAAATGCCGGATTCTCAGGCACTGATAGCTTTACCTACAA
>CAKOFP010000160.1 GCA_933226995.1 Candidatus Nitrosopolaris rasttigaisensis
AGATATACTTTCTATAGAGACCGTAGTACTGCACAATGCAAGTGACGAGCCGGTTGCCTCAGGGATGCGCTCTCCAAAAATTGTTGAGCTACAATGCTATGTGTGCGGAGGCAAGACCGGTTGCCAAGAATGTTCATTTCTCAGTAAATGTGCTCATAGATTCAACTCTGGCGAGTATTGCATTTGTATGGCTTGTGCATGTAACCACCCAGGAGAAGCTGAAACTTATGAGAAGTACAAGCGAATTTTTGTACAAAACAGCAACACTGAAATGAATATTTAGTATGCAATGTACATTGATTCTTTTAGCCTGGAAGCAACCTACGAGTGCGTTACTTTGTTCTTGTCTCCGTTCGTGCATGGCAGCATTTTATTGATCCTACTTGTGGGTATCGTAGAAGGTTCGTCAAGAGTAGCAATATCGAATCTGGCAAAATAAGGCCACGCTTTGGTTATGAAATCTGGTAACTACTCCTTTTGCCCTAATGTTTGTTGCCATGTTTTGATCCTGCGGCACGCTGATTCCTTGCACCAAAATAGCCCTTATCAGCGATATTCATCACATCAGCAAATTACATGGCCAAACCTGACTTACGAATACGTGCTCCCATTCCTAGATGTTTTCTCTTAATGTGGATCTTTAGATTCCTGTTCCTTGAAGTCTGAGAACAATTAAGACACTACTAGGTTCTCTGCTCATTTGTTTTCGAACAACCACGGAATTTTCATCATAAATTGGTATACTGCAGTTGCTTCGAACTAACTGCAGTTACTGCAGTAGCTGCAATACAAGAAACTAGTTTGGTTAGTGAGGCATACGATAGTTAGAGTGAAAACTCACATAAGAATGTCAGTAACAAATATGAGCTTGATGCTGCATTCGTGTGCGCAAGCAATATTTTCATCCTCCAATTATTTTCAACGCTAAGTTGTAAGAATAAGCTCATCCTCTACTACGGAGACAATAATTTATCAACAGCTTACACAGTTAGAAGATCATAATAATACGCTATAGCATATCTAAGAGGTTTAGAATAGAATTTAACTGGTTTCTCTTCTCAAAATGCTAACTTGCTCAATAATATAATTGCTATAATCGCGATATCTTTTGTTACCGTCGGGGTCATTTGGGCAATAGGCAATTTCACGCATCCTGCAAAGGTATCTACGACTAATCATATCAAGGGAGTATTGCTGGTCGCACAAGATAATCTTTTCAATGGGACTAACCCAGACATTATCGGAACAGTAAACGTTCCAGAAAAACTTGTTGTGTTGAATAAGGACTTTGTAAGACATGATTTCATCGTCGATAAGTTGAATATTAACACAGCCTACTTATCTCCTGAACAGGATTTTACGACCGCAATTGCATCGAAGACCTCCGGAATTTTTGAATACTATTGTTCTTTGCACCCCATAACAATGCGGGGTAAAATTATGATCAAGACTGCTTGAAAGAAGACGTGTGCCATAGGATTCTGATTGATTTGTCAGTTTAGCTTAATCACACTCACTAGTCATCTTCTTAGCGATAACCAATCCGGTAAGATCCTGCCATCTATGTATGGATAATACAGTTTCCATCATGGTGCGGTAAATGACTTGCGTATTGCTGGCAGTTTTTGTTCAAGTTCAGATGTGGATTTACATACTATGTTTCTGATATCTACGTTTTTATTTCTAATGGTGATCCTTATCGAATGCCGCTTGGAATCCTGCTCAGATGTCCGATATGGAATTGTAATTAGCAGTACGGAAAACTAAGGAATCTGAAAGTACTTGATTTACGTATTACCAGTAATATTTCTCTAACATAAAATAGACGAATTTACGCTTATTCGTATATTTTATCCAGCAATTTCTTCGTTAGGGTCAACAATGCGGTACTCTCTTTTAAAAGCCTCAGATAGTAACCAAGAATTAACTCTGGCCGCGATTTCTCCTAATTTTATTTCATATCAGTCTATCTTCATAGGTAAAAGAAATAAAAGTTATTGAAACCTATTCTGAAATCCATTCAGGTAATTTTCTACTCGTCATAATTGTTTAAATCTAAAAGAGTGTAGCCGGCTTAAATGAAAAGAGGGATTGGTGATAGGAGAATTATGAACCACACAGGAACAAACTATCCCTAATCCTCTCTTCTTTAAGCCAAATCTACACCTAAATTATTATTGTGCAAATGTAGAATAAATAGGATTGCTAACTCTTTGCGTTATTTATAATAGATAAAAGATATCTGAGTTGCTTAAAGTATCATTCTCTTTAATTGAGCAAGCAACATTAGAACTATATTCTTTCTAATGAATATATCAGAGTTTGAATATATCGACAATTTCTACTGTATTATTAGCAGTTGTTGTAAAGGAGTTCAAATATACTATAATGGAAGATAGCCTCTGAGAACAAATGAATCACAAGAACACAACTTTAGCAATTGCGGCGATCGTAGCGGCAGTAGCTATGACTACAGCAGCATTCGCTATACCACAACAGGCTTTAGCAGGGGGACATAACCACAATCACGGCAGCAGTATAGAAGTAAGTCAAAACACAACCCAGGTAAATGCTTGTAGTAATAGCGCAACTTGCATAAATAGTGCCAGCAATAGTGCCGACATACACCGCTGAT
>CAKOFP010000161.1 GCA_933226995.1 Candidatus Nitrosopolaris rasttigaisensis
CTACAGTTTTATCAGCATCATCTTCGCTGTGGGAATATGATATAAAGCATGTTTCTGACCGAGATGGTGGTATAAACACTCCTCTCTTTAAGAGTTCATCAAAAAGTTTCCTAAACATGATTGGATCGGACTTGTTCGCACTAACTGCATTCTTCACTTTCTCATCTGTAAAGAAGAGTTGGAACATCGAACCGATGTGATTTATCGTACAGTCAAGTTTGTAATCCTTTAATCCATCTTTGATCCCAGATACAATGTTGTCGCAGGTTCTCGCAATCTTTGGATATATTTCGTTTTTTTTCTCATCTAATACTTCGATTGTAGCGATACTTGCTGAGACGCAGGCTGGATTTCCAGCATAGGTACTGGCTTGATACACCTTACCACTCGGAGAAAGCAGTTGCATTATTTCTCTCTTGCCGGCGATCGCGGCAATAGGAAACCCATTGCCCATAGCTTTCGCAAAAGTTGCCAAATCCGGTTTGATTCCAAAGAATTCGGCTGCTCCCCCAAGAGCAAGTCGGAAACCGGTAACAACTTCATCAAAAATCAGTACAATATCATTTTGTCGTGTAATCCTTCTAATCTCGTTTAGAAATTGCTTTTCTGGCAAAACCAGTCCCATATTTGCAGCGACCGGCTCAACTATAACGCAACCAACATCGTCATCTTCCTTTACTACCTGTTCTAGTGTCTCGGAATCATTGTATGGGAGCACCAAGGTCTGTGAGGATGCTTCATTAATTATGCCATCAGATATACTTGCGGAGACACCTGGTTTCGGGAGCACATAATCGTACGCTCCGTGATAACATCCGTCAAATTTCACAACCTTTTTTTTTTGTGTAAATGCGCGAGCTAGTCTGATCGCGTTCATAGTAGCCTCCATGCCAGTATTTACTAGTCTGATCATTTCGGCGCATTGCACGGCCTTCGAAATTAACTCTGCCAATTGGATTTCCTCTTCAGTCGGAACACAGAACAAGCTTCCACCATCAATCCGGGACTTTACTGATTCGGTTACTGTTGAATAACTATGGCCAAGCAATAGCGCTCCATATCCCATGCAATAATCTATATGAGTTTCGTTATCAGCCGTGCGTATCGTACTTCCTTTCCCTGACACGGCAAAGAATGGGAATGGATCATAGTAACGAACAGGACTATTGACACCTGAGGGAATGACTCTCTGGGCTCTATCGAATAATGATTTTGAGTTGCTAAGCATAATGCACTGGGTGTTGACCTTCTAAAATATTATAATTGTATCGCAATATGCGCTCAATTTTTTTTATTCGTTAAGTAATGTTGCCATTTTCTTTGCGTAATACGTGATAATCAGATCAGCTCCTGCCCTCTTGATAGAGGTTAGAGATTCGGTCATAGCCGAGTCCTCGTCTATCAGCCCCTTGCCAGCCGCTGCTTTTATCAGAGCATATTCTCCGGAAACACTGTACGCACAAATTGGTAAATTGGTATTCTTTTTTGCCTGATAAATCAGGTCCAAATAGGGGATGGCTGGTTTAATCATAATGATATCAGCGCCTTCACGAATGTCCACCTCGATTTCATGCATCGCTTCTCTTGGATTAGTAAATGACATTTGATATGTCCTCCTGTCGCCGAATTGAGGACGAGAACAAGCTATATCCCTAAAAGGGCCATATAGAGGAGAAGCGTGTTTTGCAGAATAGGATATGATAGCGACGTCTTCAAATCCATTTTCATCTAGACCTTCCCGAATAGATTTTACCTGTCCGTCCATCATGGCTGACGGGGCAACCATGTCTGTTCCAGCCTCTGCGTGACTCGTTGCAACTTTTGCTAAAGTGCGTACGCTCTTGTCGTTATCTACCTTTCCTTTGACTACGATGCCGCAGTGGCCGTGCGTGGTATATTGACAAAGACAAACGTCGGTTATAATAGCAACTCTATTCCCAAAATGTTTGCGCACGACTCTAACCGAGTCCTGGACAACCCCGTGGCCCAAGAACGCAGACCCAGCTCTTTTATTCTTATAGAACGGAATCCCGAACAACATAATCGCTCGAACACCAAGGTCTAAGACAGCCTGTACCTCGTCGATGATTTCGGAAGGAGGTATCCTTTCTATCCCGGGCATAGATTGAATGGGTTCACGCTTGGTTATCCGTTCTTGAACGAAAATTGGGGATATGAGATCCTTGACTGAAAGGTGGGTTTCTTGTAGGAGGTCTCTGATAGCTGGTGTTGTTCTAAGCCGCCTTAGCCTAACAACCGGATAGCCAGCAGTGCAATCACAACTACCGATCTTCATGATAGTTGAACAACCTGGCTGCAATTCTCATTACATCTTCATTTTTACTATCTGTACCTAATTCTTTTCTGAGACTATTCATTGGGGTCGACATAATAGCCTCTACCATCGCGTATGAGAATTGTTCCATTATTCTACGTTCTTCGGGCCCTATCTTAGCTCCGAGGATAGAAATAGCCTTCTTGAGTTCGCGTTCTCTAATCTTATCTACATCCTTAAATACAGAAACAACCATAGGCTCAGCCTCCTTTTTCTTCAGGACCGTATCAACTAGCTTCATCTCTTCATCTATTATTCTCTGGGCCGACGCAACCTCATTTTTGCGGGTTCGAATATTCCTCTCAACTATCTCCGCAATCTTATCAATGTTAAATAATTTGACCTTCTTTATGGTTGCGACCCTTTCCTCAACGGTTCGGGGATTTGAAAGGTCAAAAACCACTAGCGATTTATCTCTCTTGGCCATGGCCTTCTCAATCCTATCATAGGTGATTAAGTAATAAGGTGCAGTAGTAGACAGAAAAATTAAATCGACCTCCTGGAACAATTGCACGGCTGATTCAAATGGAACGGGATTGCCTCCTACTGTATCTGCAAATGATTTGGCTCGCTCAAATGTCCTGCTAGTAATCATGAAATGAGCATCTCTTTGTTTCAATGATTTTGCGACGAGGCTTGCTCCTTCCCCTGAACCAATCAACAATACGCTTCTATTGTTCAATTTGTCAAAGTATTCCTCTGCCAACTTTACGGCCAGCGAGCCTATCGAAACGCTACCCTTATTCACACCAGTGATGGTTCTGACTTTACCACCGACCTTAACGGCCCGATCAAAGATAACGGAGAGATGAGGACCAGCATAGCTGTTGTTGCGAGAAAACTCGAATGCACGTTTTACTTGGCCCAATACCTGATCTTCACCAATCACCAACGAATCCAAGCCTGAAGACAATTTTAAGAGGTGCAGTATCACGTCATTACCATTGCAAATTTCAATATTCTCAGCCACTTCGTTATAAGATAACCCTGCAGCACTCGCCCATGCTTTTAGCAATCTTTGTCGGTCGGGATTTCTGCTCGCAGCAAAAACCTCAACCCGATTGCATGTCTGTATGATAATGCACTCTTCTAGTTCAGCTATTTCTATCACTTTTTGGTGTGCGGCATTCAAATCAGCGAACGCAAATCGTTCAAGAAGATGGATCGGAGCATTGCGATAGGTAATTCTCGCATTAATTACCTGAAGTGACTGTGAAAGCGTCGATGATGTTTTCATCTGTTATTCTTTTTCTTCCATTCACGCAATAGTTCTAATGTCGTACTTTTAGCATCTTCTATCTTATCCTCCTTAATAAGGTTCTGGATACGACTGTTTTCGATCAAAGAATAAAGAAACTTTTTCCTTTGTTCAACCGTCTTGAATGTCGATTTTGCAGCGGCACGGGCGAATTCCTGTAGTTTAGTATTTTCGATATCGGTTTTTTTAATTACCCCTCGAAGCATTCTCTCTGCTTTTATTCTCACCCTTCGCGACATTATAGGACTCTTACCGGATGTGGATATTGCGATTTGCATTACACCCTCTATATTAATAATTGAGGCATATGAAAAGTCACTAATGGCGGGGTCATCTACAGCATATACGAATAAGCGCATGGAACGCGCCTTCTCGACAAGCATCCTGTTTAACGCTTTGTCGTTAGTGGCGGCAAGCACCAGAAATAGATTATCATAATTATCAAGTACACTTGCGTCTTTTATCGTTGTTTTTGCAAGTTCGATTCGTCCTTGTTCTCTCAGTTGAGACAAATAACGATTTAGACGACTACACATAACGGTGATTTTACAATTTTGATCCAACAGCCCACGAATTTTCCTACCACCCTCTTTTCCGCCACCAAGCACTAGTACATGTTTGCGCTCAAGATTTAAATCAACTATCAATCACACACACACACCAGTCAGCGGTGATAAGAAATCTCTAATTCTTAATTTAATTGTTACATCCCCACGCCTTCTTCAGGTAAATGAAAGGGCAAATGCTGCAGGTCTTTTTCAGCTACAGAAGGCGCTCATTCTCTAACTCAAAACTAATTAGTCGCGATATCGACTATTGGGCTGTTAGTCTTGGAAAACGACAACCCTCTTAAAGTGCAGTTGAGTCTCGATGCTATAGAACAAATCGGCCCGGCTACTAAAACCCGTTTAGAGCATGCGGGTTTTTCCTCAATTAAAGATCTAGTTGTTAGGGGACCTGTGGATGTTTCAGAGGCCACTGGCATGGAAATTGAAAAATCCATATATCTCTGCAATCAGGCGAGAATTAGGCTAGAAGATCTCGGTATCATTGACAAGAGTTTTGTTACCGCAACTCAACTCTATAACAAAAGAAAAAGAGAAGATCGTCTTTCAACTGGATCAAAGAACCTAGATGATCTCTTTGGAAGCGGTATAGAAACAAGAGCAGTCACAGAAATCTATGGCGAGTACGGTACAGGAAAGACCCAGATCTGTCATACGTTATGTGTGATGGTCAAACAGACCAAGTCTGAGGGAGGATTAACTGGTAAAGCACTCTATATTGATACCGAAAATACATTCAGACCTGAACGAATAGTGTCCATTGCCTTAGCAAGAAAGATGGATCCGCAGATTGCCCTTGAAAACGTAATTGTCGCAAAGGCGTATAACAGTGCTCATCAGGAATTGATTATCCAAGAATGCGGCCCCATTATAGATGAGAAGAACGTAAAATTACTTATAGTAGATTCTGCAGTGGCACACTACAGAGCTGAATACATCGGACGCGGTGCGCTCTCGGAGAGGCAGCAGAAGCTTAATAAATTTATGCACATATTAGTGCGGATCGCCGAGACCTACGAAGTCGCAGTCCTAGCCACTAATCAGATCCAATCCTCTCCGGACGCAATGTTTGGTGATGCATTCCGCCCTACGGGTGGCCACGTTGTGGCACATACCAGTACATATAGAGTGTACTTAAAGCGCTCTGGAAAAAACCGGATCGCGAGAATGGTTGATAGCCCCTACCATCCAGAGAGGGAGGTATTATTTACGTTGTCCGAACAGGGCGTCTCTGACCCCCCAGCGTCTATCAGATGATTAAATAACATAACATAAATTAAGGCCTTAAAGCATCAATTTACGATGCCAAGTTCACACGGTACGAGGAGAAAATCTCGTTCTGTCCTGACTAAACATAATGTCTCTAGAGGTTTATCCTATTTACTAACAGAATATAAAGTCGGTGACAAAGTCCTCATCGATATAGATCCCTCTGAACATTCTACCACTCCGCACAGAAGGTTTCAAGGAAAGGTAGGAGAGGTTATGGAAGTAGGCAGGAGAATTTTGAAAGTTGCAGTATTGATTGGAGGTAAGCAGAAAATTTTGCAAACTAGACTTAACCATATAAAGCCGTTTAGCGGAGGGAAGTCGGTAAAGAGTGCCTGACATTCTTAAAAAAGAAATAATAACATTGTCTGAAGCTAAAGAAATTCTAGAACAGGTTAAAACAGATGATATGGATCAAATACAAAGATGGACACATGACTATGTTGCAAAGTTCGCGAAAACCGGCTCAAAGGTTGCACGTGAAATGGTAAAGCGACTAATTGAAGAGTGTGAATTAAAAGAAGAAGAAGCAGTAGAAGTTGTAAATGTATCACCTTCCTCCCTGGAGGAATTAAGGGCTTTTACTTTCGGCTGGAAAAAACTTATTCTTACTGAAACCTTGCAAAAGATGCTGAACATACTCCGGACCAGGAATGAAAGTTAAATAAAACGTAATCAATAGCTATACAGGAGAACAAGGAAGGAAGGATCGACATTGTCAGCGTGGCTGCGGGGATATGATAGTAGCAACGGGACTACTAGCGAGCAGAGTTCTAGAACAGCGCCGCAGGAAGGCCAACGCAGGTACGAGGAGTATGCGTACGTTTTGGACTTCACCCAACGAGCCAAGTCGTCAACCGTGAGAGGAAGGGAGGGTATGATTATTCAGGCGATAGGAGAGGAGCGTCTCACTTTACTGGAACTTCTAGGAACTCAAAATATGAGTATCGAGGTCGCTGAGCGAGTGTATATTGGTAGGGAGGGCCGCGATAAAGTGATGAGTGTGCTAGGCAGGCTTGAATATGATTCTATATCCCAATCTGCGAAAAATGAACTTCCTAGTATTATTGAAAAAATAGTTAAAGCAAACCAAAAGCGTTTCATTGACTATATAAACACGGCTCAACCGATTACACCCAGGATCCATGCTTTAGAATTGATTCCAGGCATAGGGAAGACTTACATGATGACCATAATTAGAGAGCGAGATAGGAAAAAATTTGAAAGCTTCGTAGAAATTCAACAGAGAGTGGGACTACGCGATCCGGCTAAGCTGATCGCAAAAAGAATAATTGATGAAATTACCGGTGAAGCGAGAATGAATTTGTTTGTCAGGAAATGAAAGTCTCAAGACGAAGGCTTCTCGGCCAGCATATGCTTAAAGACACAAAAGTTCTGGAAAAACTAATCGAAGTAGCCGGGATTAGTGAGAACGAGACCGTGTATGAAGCCGGAACTGGAGAGGGTACCTTAACAACTTTACTGTGTAAAAGAGCTAAATCGGTGGTTTCGTTCGAGGTCGACGACGACCTGTTCAAGAAATCAAGCAGGCTCATATCTGCTTTTCCAAACCTGAAATTAATCAATGCAGATGCTTTTAAATTCCCCGTTTGCATGTTTGATGTTTTCATTTCGAATCTTCCTTATTCTAGAAGTAGGGATGCACTTCAATGGTTAGCGTTGCAGAAATTTACCCGGGCAATACTGACTGTGCAGAAGGAATTTGCAGATAAACTGCAAGCCAGACCTGGCGATGAAAACTACCGATCCATCACTGTCTTAACACAGCACTGCTTCATTATAGAGCAATTGTTCCACGTGCCAAAGGGATCTTTTGATCCCCATCCTAGCGTTGAGTCAACTGTTATAAGACTGGTTCCAAAAGAACCTGGGACCCCAATAACAAGGGCGACGATCAAGAATTTGAATCTCCTATTTTCAAGTAGAAATAGAAAATTATTTTCAGTGTTAAAAAAGCACAATCGTAAAATTGATTTTGCCGGTACGAAGAGGATAGACGAATTACAACCCACTCAGCTATTGAGTCTAGCTGAATCTATATGACGTTTATTCTCTATTGCTGATAGCTTTCATTAACAGCGTTAACCTTCTAAGTTGGATGAAATAATCTCAGAATGAAGTTTTTATACCTCTACCCAAATGAAGTTAGGACTGCCTCTTCAATTGCTTGCCATCCCGAACAAATATAGGCCTGCCATCCGAGACACAGTGGGCCTATCGTTAAGATCGTGAGTGACGTATTTAATTCCGCGATAAAATTCCTGGTAGCGCTAAATTTTGCATTCGAAATGTGATTGAGTGTCTCCAAGGCCATCCCAAAATATCATCCATCTCTGACGAGGGGTACGAGTCGCATTTACCACCAGCTTTCTGTCACCGCCCAGAGCCGGCAATACATACGATCAACTCTGTGTCGATGTTACGTGTTCTAAGGGCTTTCATCGTGGATTCTACAATCTCGGGAGCAGCACCATCTCCTCGAATGTTGGAGGCAGTTTTGTTGTGGACCGTGGAAAGCGGTCATGAACAAAATAATCTCGATTATTTCTATCTTGAAGACTGGGAAGGAGAGGTTAGCTC
>CAKOFP010000162.1 GCA_933226995.1 Candidatus Nitrosopolaris rasttigaisensis
AAACTGTCGCTCCAGTATCAGGGGCAAATTATGCTTACGGACCCTTTGTGTTTACTGATAGAAATCCCGTGGGTTCTAATGAATATCAAAAACAAGTTGCCGAAAAATTAGCTCTTAAGTTACGTGAAAATTTGAGGAATAGGTACTCAAGCTATGGTTAGCGCCAGAATAGCCTTTATTGGCCAGCTAGTGACTTATTCTCGACAACATTCGTTATCTAGAACCACTTTTCTAATGATTGAGTACGTTGGGCGATTGATTTTTTTAGTTTCTCTAGAGATCCAATTACCCGATCTGTGGAAAAGTTTTTTTCTATACAAAGAAAATTTTTGATATCATCGTAACGCGGTTCAGTGAACTCAACACCGTCAGGATTTGAAACTTCCGGTTTTAGAAAGATATCCCGAATTTCTTGATATGGAATATCTGATAATGTGTTCTTAATTTTCTCAACATTTTCTAATTTGCCGTATTCCCTAATCAGCTTTAGACCAGTTTTGGGACCAATACCTGGAACACCGCCAGGGTTAAAGTCTGTACCTATCAAAATTCCGACATCTATCAATTGTTCCTGGGTCAATTTAGTTTGATCCAGAACCTGTTGGTGTTCGATAATTTCTGTTTCAACTTCAAAATACATGTTCCGATTGGGAACTTTTCTCTTGCCACTGATTGCTAGGTTACGGGTCAGCCTTTTTGCCCCAAACAGTATCGAGTCATAATCCTGGCTTGCACAGGTATATGCTATATCGGTCTTTGTTAGATGGGCTGCTGTGGCCTCTCCCTCCGAGAGGGCTTGAATATAAGGGATTCCAAGAAGGTTCAAAATTTCTTTGGATTCCTCTATCATTTTACCGGTCAAAATGGATGTGGCCTGGCTATACTTTCGCACGTCTTCAAATCTACCTTCCGTTACTGCTTCTTGGTATTTTTGGGACGCCTCCTCCTTTACTTGACGTCTACGTTCAATTTCCTTTGATTTTAATAAACTGGGCTTGCCATCAAAAACGTAAACAAGTTTTAGATTGTCAGCCAACAAGTTGATATTACGGTAGAATAATCCGCTCAAATGGCTTGTTACATCCCCCTTGTTGTTCGTGAGAAGTTCTCCTGTTGGGCCACGAATTGTTGCAAGGAATTGATAGATAGTGTTATGCGCATCAACAGCCACTACTTTATTTGCTAATTCTGATATGACTATAGGAGACGGCATGACAAACGGTTTTAGATCTAATCCCATTACTTTAATTTGACTATAGAAGGATTTTACCTTTTCTTGCGAGTCGCGTTATTGTTCAGCTTGGTAGGCCCAACAATTTGTCGGTACACTTGGATGCCATATTACCATCGTGAAGCCCGTATTGAGGGCAGACTACCTCTTCCAAATGCCTCATGATATGTCTATATCTTCAAGAGGTAAATTCTGCACAACGCGCAGGACACGCATGAATGATGGAGGAAACTCATATCCGGTATAATTCAATGTGTTTGTTAATCTCTAACTTTGATGGGACACTTCATGATCAGTTCAACAATGTCTTCGTCATTAGCTTGATCAACAAAATAGTCTTACACAAATCCTAGTATGAAATTTCTGGTTTAAGTATCCCTCATTTCCTTGACACGCGAATAACTAATAACCTTGTGACGTGAGTTACGGCCTAATAAATAAGAGATGACAAGAAGAAGGTAATTATTAAGAATTTTCTTTCAGCCTCAAAATATTGAGCGCTGAACCTGCATGAAACCATTCTATTTGTGATTTATTGTACGAATGATGTAGGTTTATACCTTCTTTGGTTCCGTCGCTGTGCTGCAAGTAACATTTAACAGGCTTCCCAGGTTGGAGGTCTTGAAGTCCTAGTATACTTATTCTGTCCCGGTCCATCATTTTGTCATAATCATCTACATTCTCAAAAGTCAAAGCAAGAACGCCTTGTTTTTTAAGATTGGTTTCATGTATTCTCGCAAAACTTTTGACTATAACTGCAACACATCCAAGATATCTAGGTGTCATGGCAGCATGTTCCCTGCTACTTCCTTCGCCATAGTTTTGGTCTCCTACGATGATCCATTTCACACCCATTTCTTTATACTCTCGTGCAATATCGGGGAATGATTTAATGTTGCCGCTAAGAATATTTTTTCCGATTCCTACTTCTCCTGTGTACGCATTAACCGCACCAAGGAGCATGTTATCACTAATCTTGTCAAGATGACCTCTATACATTAACCAAGGCCCTGCAGGAGAAATATGATCTGTGGTGCACTTTCCTTTCACCTTTGCAAGTATTGGGAGATTTTCAAAATCATTTCCATCCCAGTTAGTAAATGGTTCGAGCTTCTGTAATCTGCTACTGTCATTTTTGATTACTACAGCAATCCTATCAGGATCAACCGATGGTGATAGATAGACGTCAGTGACTTCCTCGAAACCGTTTATTGGGATCTCCGGTGCTATCCTAGGAGGATCCAGCTTGAATTTTGTACCGTCATCTGCGGTTAACTCGCTATCAAGAGGATTAAACGAAAGTCTTCCAGCAAGCGCTAGAGCCAGGACAATCTCAGGGCTTCCAATAAAATTCATTGTCTCTCTTCTACCATCATTTCGTCCTGGAAAGTTTCTGTTAAAGGATGTAAGGATGGTATTAGGTTCTCCTCTTCTTAGCTCCGGTCTGCTCCACTGACCTATGCATGGACCACATGCATTTGCAAGAACGGTTGCACCAATCCTCTTCATGGACTCCATCTGTCCATCTCTTTCAATAGTTGCTCTTACCATTTCAGAACCAGGAGTCACAAGAAGTGGTACTCTTATTTTTAGCCCTTTGGATTTAGCTTGATCTGCAATACTTGATGCACGTGACATATCTTCGTAGGAAGAATTCGTGCAGGATCCGATGAGCGCAACGGAGATTGTATCCAGATAGTTGTTCTTTTTCACATCCTCTGCCATTTGTGATATTGGCCGAGCAAGATCGGGAGTATGAGGGCCTACGATGTGAGGCTCTAATTCGGAAAGATTAATTTTAATTATCCTATCAAAATATTTATTTGGATTTTTTTCTATTTCCATTTCTATTTCACAGTCTTCTGTTAATAGTTCAATATGTTCATTTGCGAGATCGGCTACACTACCGCGCCCAGTTGCTCTAAGATATGCCTCCATTCTCTGATCATACGGAAATATGGAACACGTAGCACCGATCTCAGCTCCCATATTTGTTATAGTTGCCTTTCCAGTACAGCTAATTGATTTCGAGCCAGGCCCAAAGTATTCTATTATTGCATTCGTACCACCAGATACGGTAAGCTTTGAAGCAACATAAAGTATGATATCTTTTGGAGCAGTCCAACCGCTGAGTTTTCCTGACAAGTATACACCAATGCGCTTTGGATACAAAAGTTCCCATGGCATTCCAGCCATTGTTTCAGCTGCATCTAAGCCTCCAACACCTATCGCAATCATTCCAAGTCCTCCAGCATTTGGTGTATGTGAATCGGTTCCTATCATTAGACCACCAGGAAATGCATAGTTTTCAAGTACTACCTGATGTATTATTCCAGCACCCGGCTTCCAAAATCCAATGCCATATTTTCTTGATGCTGATTGCAAGAATTGGTAAACTTCATTATTTTCATAAATGGCAGCCTTTGTATCAGATTTACCTTCAACTCGTGCTTGTATTAGATGATCACAGTGAACTGTGGTTGGAAGAACAGTTCTTTTTAGGCCTGCCTGCATAAATTGAAGAATAGTCATCTGCCCAGTAACATCTTGTAATGCGACTCTGTCCGGTTGTAAAAAGACATAGCTTATGCCTGATCCTGGTTCAGTTTTATTTATGCCAACAAGATGCCCTATTAGAATTTTTTCACTCAATGTAAGTGGCCTATTGACAATTTTTCTAAATTCTGAAATATTAGCTTGTGATTTCTCATAAACAGCAGAGACTAACGCCGGAGTTGTCACTAAATGATTATTCAATATGGGAAATATATACCTAAGAATATATAAAGGAGATTTTTACGTTGGGTGCCCCGCTGAATGCTCACAAAAAATGAAATTGAAAATATCATTCATTGTCTTTTACCCAGCCCAATTCGAACTTGGGAGTTAGTGGATCATCGGAGTATGCGAAGAAAATAAGCGAGTCCTAGGAACAATTGTTAGACGTGATAAAGAGGAGTCCCTCCCCGTTTCTTGCTTCAATTCTTAAAAAGAACAACGGAAGCTAAGAAACATTGAGTCTATTTCCAAGTGAGGATATGCTTACCAAAGAAATCGAGTCGTGGGAAGGATTTGCTGAAAGCTTAGGAGCAGGAGAAGACCGCACATTATTTATCAAGATGTTAACTGACTGTCATAATTATGCTAAGGCAATAAATGCCAAAGGCCAACCGTTTCCATCAGAGTCCTCGATTATGCCGCTATTATTCTCCCAACATAAAATTATAGAATGGTTGGCCTCTAAAATATTAGAATATAAACGACCGGACAAGCAAACTGAGTGGTAGATGGCTGAACTCCTGATACGCTGTTCAAGATGGAATCCGGGTACTGCAGACAAGGGTGGATGGAGTGTTCTATCCTACATGGATACCAAAAGACTTTGCTATTATTCTCAATTGTTCAACATGGGAGAGATGGACTCTACCTTCTATGACAGATTTCATTCACAAATGACAAAAGGCAGGTTTATCGGAATGGTGAGAGCAACTCCGGAAATATTTCAATTTTCAATTAAAGTCCCAGAAACTATAAGTCACGTCAAAGAATTAGATGTCAAGAAATGAGCTATCACATTTTTTGAAGGACCAAACAAGTTAGGCGCAATACTATTCCAGCTTCCTCCAAGCTTTACTGTTAATGAATTAAAGATTATCGGGCAATTTCTCGATCGATTGCCCACCGCTGATCGCTATGATTATGCTATTGAATTCAGACAGCCTTCGTGGGGAAGTGAAGGTCCATGGGAAATACTAGAGCCATTACAATATCGCGGCCTTAATGACTGATTCTCCTCAAAGCGAATCTCCAATATTTATCAGATGTAATCGTTACCGCAGACCATTCCTTCATAAGACTACATGGTAGGAATACAAAAGGCCATTATTGATACAACTATCTGTACTATCAAGAAGACCTAGTGCTATAGGTAGAGAAAGTCAAATTAGAAAACAGACAAAAATTCTCGCGATCACAATGAATCAATCAATATGGTGGAAAGGCTGTGGTTAATACACGGCAATTTAAATGAATGGTAGGTATTTCTATATTTGACGTGAAACAAAGTTACTAGAACATGCAAAGAAATATTTGGCTATCCATGAAATAAACGCGTCTTCTGCTAGACATGGATCATAAAAACCTCATATATCCATTCTCTCAGTCGTTACAATTATTCTTCCACTGCCAATTTCCATCGGATCACCAGTAGGTATAGTGAAGCATAAATCATTCAAGCTCACTCAGGTCTTGAACGCATAGCTGTAACTAGGGCTTACCACATTGCCGTTATCTACAATAAGATAATCCCGTTCAATACGACGCCCATTCATAAAACGGAGAAGACAGTCCTTTATTCCGTCCGCGTATCTCCTTTGTGCCTCCAAAGTTGTACCAGAATAATGCGGAACCATTGCATGATTTGGCATACGCCGCCACGGATGGTCCTTAGGTGCTGGTTGAGGAAACCAAACGTCACCTGCATAGCCTGCCAAATGGCCTTTCTCCAGCGCTTCTACGAGGGAAAGAGTATCGATGATCCTGCCCCGTGCAGTATTGATAAGATATGCACCTTTTTTCATACGGAAAAGAAGATCGCGGTTAAACATGCCGTCTGTCTCTGGTGTTAACGGAGTATTGATAGTAATGATGTCGGATTGTTCGACAAGCTGATCTAAATTAGCATAACGTGCTCCAAGTGCAAACTCTTCTACAGTGCTCAACCGGTGATAGTCATAGTATATCATTTTAACATCAAATGCCTTCAGCCTTTCACAAACTCGCTGTCCAATCCTTCCCACTCCTATGATTCCAACAACTTTATCTTCCAAATCATGTGCTTTTGCCGCAATTTCTGCAATATCCCATCTACCATCAAGAACCTGTTTGTAAGCAGGTATGTAATTCCGCACAAGTGCTAAAATATGCATTACCACTTGCTCAGCCACACTTACAACATTGCTACCAGTAATCTCAGCCACCGTGATCTTGCGTGCAGCTGCTGCCGCCAAGTCTATATGATCAGAACCAATTCCCGCAGTTAGGATGATCTGGAGTCTAGACGCCTTTGAAATTCTTTCTTTTGTAACGTAAGCTGGCCAAAATGGAGTAGTAATCAAAATATCCGTAGTAGGGAGATGTTTGTCAAGCTCAGCCTCCTTATCAGTCAATACGACAAATTCGTGTTCTTGACTTCGGAGAAAATCTGTTAAGCCAAGGGCATTCTCTGCGCAACCGAGGAGCTCCGGCGTCTTTTTTGCTATTTCGCCTCCAGGATAAAGAACTGCTACAATTTTCATAACTTCTAAGGTTGCAAAAGTGATTCAAATAAGGTTTTCTTAGACAGGATTCGAAATATATTATAGCTTGATCTTATACCTTCATGTTCTTAACTTGTGCTCTTAGATTTGTATATATTTTTAACGTACTTTCTCCCTATCTCTGTTGGTGATTATTCCTATATTTCTCCAAAAACACCATCATAAGCGAGTCGTTTACGGGTATTCGTTTGAACTCAAGGTATCCAAGTTTATGGTATAAGTATAAATTCCGAGCACTCTTGTATCCTGTAAACAGTTCATAGCGATCAGCGAATTTAAAGTGTAGTTCAACTGCTTGCATGAGCTTAGTTCCTATACCTTTATTTTGAGATTCTGGTTTGACGATCAACCGTCTGATATATGCAGTTTCTTTCTCAAGATAAGCTCGTACTGAACCAAGTATATTCCCGTCTTCTTCCGTGGCCTTCAAAAATACCTGCTGCGAAAATTCTTGTTTAATCTCCTTCAATGTCTGTATCAAAGGAGGAAGGCTATAATCATTATAAATCTCCGCCTCGCTGAGATAAGCATGCATCTGCAAATGAAGAATTGTCTCGACATCCTCAACTGAGGCTCGCTTGATCTCTACGTGATCCACCTCAATTTAGTTGCAGGGGCTCCCCTCATATGTATGCACAGCTAATAAAATATCTTGCATCAGCATTGCCATCTGATGGCATGGCTCATCAAATAATTTCGGGAGAGAAAAGTGTGGCACTGATATGAATGAATTTCATCAAAAATTACTGCATCAATTGACGCATTCTGTTCTACCCTTTCCCAATGAAGCCAATTAAATTGTGACAATAGCAGCTGATGAACTGTCGCAACGCTAGTTGGACTCATGAGGGTGCCAAAAAGAAGACGTTTGGTCATTATATTCGCTTTATTCCATTTTTCATTTTCCACAATTTTAAGAATTGATGTTCCATCTGTGATGCCGGTAGTTTTGTCGAAAATTTTTTTCAACCTCTAGTACTTGGCGATAAGAAAACCTTCAAACCAACGCAACAGTTTCAGTTAGACAACTGATGGAGTTGATCAAACGAACATATATAGGAAATTCGAATCTCTCACCTTGATGAGCATAACTTTTTCAGCTTGCCTGTGTATGATTATATTATCTATGTTTCCGTTTGTACTCCAGCTTGGAATGCTAGTTAATATTATAACAACACCACATCAAGTTTATGCACAACCATGTGTGAATAGCAGCTCCACAACCCTGAAGCCACTTCAGAATACTGGCGGTCTTTATATTTTTCATCCTACCAACGAAAGATCTATGGGTCAAGAAAAAATTTGCTCAACTCCAAATGCACAATTGATAATAATAAACCATATCAATAACACGGGATGCTCTACAGAGTGTTTATCAACATCTAATTCTACGATAACCGTTTTAGGAAATAATCCAAAACCCATCGCCTTCAAGGTTTCAACAAAAGATACTACCGTCACATTGGGCCCAGGTCATTATACCGTTGATGAGCCTAGAATGTCAGTATTTTATGGACAAGTTCTCTCGCCTGATTGCTTGGGCATCATAAGTGCTGGTGAAACCAAGAAATGCATCATAATCAACTCATATTCCAATAATGTTCAGACTTGGCTAGATAAAATAAATAATATCAAAATCCAATTTGGTTATTCACCGCCATACCCATTTGTGGGAAATGTTACACAACTAAATTTCAAGGTGTCTAGTGCAAACACTAACAAAGGCTTAGACCTAACGCATATACATATTGCAGTGATAAAAAACGTAACTGCAAACTTCAACAATAGCAACACAATCAATAACAAAAACTATTTTGTCACATTTGATAATCTAACTGCTTCCCATGGCATTTTCTCACTAAAGTATCAATTCTTACAAGAAGGAGCACATCAAGTCATCATAAAAATAGCTGCAAGAGATAGTGAAATTGCTTTAGCGTCATTTGATATTCCAGTTTTATTGCCAGAGTAAGATCGAATTGCTCCAAATTGCCACTACCATAATAAGCCCCGAAACGAGAGCACCTAGGTTTTTCGTTATTCCATCTACATATCTTAATGCAGAAAGGCAGGTATTTGCTAATTTCCTTGCCTTTAGCCACGATCCCTGGCAAATCATTTGAATGCCTGATAGAACGCATTGGTTGTTGTACTACAGTGAACCTATCAGAGAGCCTATATTTGGTATTAATTAATGCATAGCAGGATAAATTGAGTAAATCAATTATTATTACTGGAGCTTCTAGCGGTATTGGAAAAGCTACCGTTATAAAACTAGTGGAATCGGGTTATCAGGTTTTTGGGTTAGCAAGGAGATACGATAAGCTTGTTGCTATTTCCTCTAAATTATTAACATCATCAAGAGAAGACACAGGAGTTAATTATATTCCAATGGAATTCGATATAACTAAACCAGAAAGATTCGGCAGCATCATTAATGACATATTATCGAAGGCTAAAGGAGGTACAATTTATGGTCTTGTAAATAATGCAGGCTACGTTGAACCGGGTGCAATTGAGGATATAACAGTGCAAGATCTAAGAAATCAGTTTGAAACAAACTTCTTCGGGCTTCTTGAATTTACCAAGAAAGTATTACCATTTATGCTGGGAAATAATCAAGGGCGAATTGTAAATATAAGCTCAGTATCGGGATTGATATCTCTGCCATTAATGGGAGCCTATTCGGCTACGAAGTATGCTCTAGAAGCTATAACTGATGCTTTAAGAATGGAGCTATGGAATACAAACGTTAAAGTAGTAACTGTCAATCCTGGACTTGTAGAAACCAATATCAATGCAATATCAAAACCAAAAATTGATAATCTAATAGCAAACAAATCTAGGTTTTCTGAAATATATAGAAAATACCTGTATAACGTACCTAAAGGATTGCCTCCAGGTTCTGTTGCAACTGCTATATTAGAAGCAATATCTTCACAAAAACCAAAAACTAGGTACGTTGTAGGCTCCACGAAAGTAGGCATCGGAGTTAGGATGAAAAAATTTGTTCCTGATACAATATTCTTCTCTCAAGTTGCAAAAAGAATACATCAAGGATGATACTTCTCTCTATCTTTTATTGTGGTTTCTTGATTAAGATTTCTTTACTTATAAGTCTCCATACCACTTTTTTGGGACATACAATTCAATTGATTAGTTAGACTAGTCTAATTATTCAGTTCATACTATAAGGTAAAGTAAACTAATTAGTAGGAAATGTTATTTATATAAGGTATTAATGACTACCATCTTCAGTTAATATTAGGCACATAAAGTATAGACCTTATTTGAACCAGTCAAACAACAGTTACTCAAATGAGCCTAATGCTACTTCTGAACCACACCGGTTGGGAAGGACAGAACCACTTTTCAATAATTCAGGAGACCCACCAGAGAGGAGCTGACATCGTCTTGCCGATTTACCATTTCTAGAACAAACTGAGCTCGTTTATTCTGGGAGAAACCAGGATTACCTATTGGGTAGAATATATAGGCGACTTACCAAGAGTGATTGAAATATTTAAACCAACTTTGTAGTCCTCACGGCCGAACTATTAGCACACAGACACAATTGTATACACCTACCGAATTGTTTACAATGT
>CAKOFP010000163.1 GCA_933226995.1 Candidatus Nitrosopolaris rasttigaisensis
AACAGGCTTTAGCAGGGGGACATAACCACAATCACGGCAGCAGTATAGAAGTAAGTCAAAACACAACCCAGGTAAATGCTTGTAGTAATAGCGCAACTTGCATAAATAGTGCCAGCAATAGTGCCGACATACACCGCTGATCTATCGCAATTGAAGAAAAGTAACACAAGTATTCTCTCCATTATTTTTGGTCGGTACGGCGTCGAGATACTACTGTATAATACGATAAACGTATGCTTGCGGTTCTACTATAAAGTCGAATATTGTTGCAATAGCTCCTACTAGAGTAGAGACTGAAAATCAAATAACGAAAGAAATATTGACTTGTCAGTTCGGGTTTGAAATCAATTAAATAACTCTCATCTATCGAGGAAGACCCAGATAATTATTAAACTCCTAAACGGAAGATAATTACTATATGACTACTCCTATCACATTTTTTAAACAAGGTCTATTTGTGCTTTCTAAAAATCCCATCCTTTTCTTGTTACCTTTAGTTGGTTCAGTAATATCGATCATAGTCGAGGTTGTTTTCACCAGAGAACTCTACTTTAGCAACGGAAGCAAGGTCTATTTCCCTGATGTACTGCTTTTTGGCATATTTTTCGCTACCTTCATGATTATTTATTTTCAACTAGATTTATCAAAGAGATCCATCAGCTTAAGTGCACCTAAGAATAAGTATTATGGTATAGGAGTTTTAGAGCTCTTCACAATTTATTCGATCTATTCCTTGGTACTTTTTTTTGTTGGCGGTTATGAGAGCCAATTACGTGAGACGTACAGTCTAAAGTCAGATCCACTTTCGCTATACACATTTAAGATTGCAACTTACCACGATATCATCAATATTATTCCAACTGGTGTTGTCATCATCTTGCTCTCTTCACTGACTTCTTTCTTGTTTAGTGCCTGGATGGTCCAATATGTTGTGGCAAAAGAGCAAAATAGATATCTGCTGGTAGAATCCTTAAGGAATTTAGCTCGTTATATTGTAATCAAGGATATTAGGAAAAAAATGCTGTTACTATTTATTGTTGCGTTAGTTGCTTCAATTCTTGATTTCGTTCTTACAAATATAGCTGTAACTCACATCTCGGGTACATTGCAAATATACCTATATCAATTCGTAATTTTAAGTGTAGTAGATTCACTTTTTGCACCTTTCTTTCTGGTGTGTCTATTTCTAATTATACTATCGAGATCTTTCTCATCTAGTGATATCTAGATAATTTACTAACACATAGTTGTGTTTAGTGTAGATGTAGTGTTGGCTAATAGCCGCAGCCATTAATTCAAATAGTGCCGAAACTACCCTGCCCGCTTTTGAGACATTTAGGCTTCTTGCTTCCTCACTTTCTTATGTTTGTCACAAAGCTTCAAGGAGGTTACTCTGTTAATTAGCACATCTCCCTGAATCGATCCGAGATAACTCAATCTACAACCGCAAGGATATTCTATGTTGTTAGCGTTAATCATAGCCTCAACCTAATAAGTCTGGTATTAGGAACCCCTCCTCATATGTTCTTGCACTTCATCAACTATTAGCATCTTAAGGCACATACCTCTATAGAAATTACATAGCATGTCTTTAATTTCCGCCTCCAATGAATGTGCCAAATATAGATCTAATGTAGTTACGTGGCTACGATCCACAGGACGAATTGAAATGGTGCCCTAAATATCGCCGAAAGGTAGCAAAAACATCTGTTTGCAATTTTGAAAAGAGGGCGTGTGAATCCAGCAGCTGCCTTGTTTCCTAAGAAACCGTATTTGTTGATGGATTTGGATCACCATGCACTAAATGCAATTTATTTACTATAAAATCATTGCACAAAAACATGGGGACATGATCTAAAAAGAGCCCTGATGTGAGATATTTACATGAATAGGTTGGAAGCTGGAGATAATAGGCTTGGAGTAATCGCTTAGGAGTGAACTGAATGTAGTCTGCATTTGATAAATTCAACGTGGTTTAATTATTAGACGGGAGAAGGCTATTCAAATTATGTTTGAGTCTTTTCATCTCCCACCTCAGCACGTTCTTGCCCAATTAAACCAATTTATAACAATTCGTCTACAATCTTAAAATTAATGGATTATAGACCCTACATGAAGAGAATAGAATCCGCTCTTGAAACAATTAAAGCTGCAGACAAAATCCAGGAGAGCCCATGGCAGGAGATTGTAGTAAAAGAGTTAAATCAGATATCGAAAGATTGTGCGAAGGAATTACAGACAGAGACTGGTCAAACTGGCAATAAAGGTGACTATCAATTAGGTCTTGATGAATGGCCACCTACAAGAATTCTATCTTTGTTACTCACTTTATCTGCATGGGTAGGTTGGATAATGCATGAGAAACATGGATCAAGCGAGGAAAAGCCATTCTCATCAAGGGTTTCTCTCCAAATGATACAAGAAGCGTTTGGTTATGGAGTGCATTTATCAGTCCATAAACAAATACCATAATCGCTTTAATAGACACTTGCATAGTCAGGTCTTCAATTCAATGTTTCTATCTAGATTATAACCGCAAATCTTATATCGTTAGAACCCTAAAGACATATCGTCTTTGAAAGGACTTCCAGGAATAAAGCGAAAATCTCTAGGGTTCTAGAGTTCCTTATGCCCACCTTGGATTAAAAAGTTTATAATCTGAAAAATATGCTCACTTGATTTCTAGTTGAAATCAAAAAAAGTTTGGAGTCCCTGGCTGACATATACTTTGTTTACTTCACCTTTACTTGACTTTATTTATTCTGCATTTCTTTTTGTTTCAACTGCTGCCCTATGCCAAGGCTCCCAAAACACTTTGAATCAATATTCGTTGGCCTTGATTGCGTTCTTATAAAATCCTCTATTCACTTGAATCCGATTCTGTAAATAATTTTGCCAAAACTCTAGCGGATTAAGAAATGGATTGATAACTCGACTTTCTCTGTCTGATACCATGAGATAATTTGTGCAAATTACTAGTTAAAGATACCTGCTAGGAATAATAAATACTAATGCTGTGCGTTGCAACAGAATCCTACTATTTGCAGCTGCTTCTTTTCATTGTTTGGAAAGAAGTCATAATAACTAACCTTTGTGTAGGGTTTAACCATGAATCCTCAAATACAAGTATCAGATTAGTAGTATCACAAGTTGTATAGAACAAAAACTATGAGGCTGTCTCTGGGATTATTATTGATAACAATACTTGCATTATCTTGTTTATCTACTAGTATTTTCAGACAACAAAACCAAGCACTAGCTCAACAATACATCCAGACAATAAAATATAGAAATCTAGCAATAGACTTAGGGAATGGAGTAAAGACTAATGCTCAGTTAACTTTTCCTGCTATTGGAAAAGGTCCATTTCCTGGAGTCTTACTTATTCATGGATCTGGTGCTAATGATAAAAATGGAACATTAGGATTTGTTCACAAGAATGGTCCTAAACCACCTACACCACTTTGGCAGATAGCTCAATATCTATCAGAAAGAGGCTTTGCAGTACTTCGATATGATAAAAGGGGTATTGGTGCAAATTTTACAATTGACAAGAACGTATGGGGTAATGCTACAGCCAATGATCTAATCCAAGACAGTAAGAAAGCACTGAATCTTCTCATACAACAGCCTGAAGTAGATCCTAAGAGGATAAGCATAATTGGTCATAGCGAAGGTACAATTTACGCTCCAAGGGTAGCTATAGATAATTCGACGAAGGTAAAGAACATAATACTTATGGGAATAGTAGCTCAGAACGCTGGAGATTTATTCCAATATCAAGGAGTATCCTTACCCTCAGAGTACGCTACACAAGTGTTAGATAAAAATCACACTGGATTGATATCAATACAGCAAATTGCAAAGGATCCTTTGTTAAGGCATTTATTGGTGCCGTCTTTTGTTATGCTTACTTTCTTGCGTACTAATGATACCAAAGTCATAAGCAACGCTCTAGTAACCAAATTTGCAAATAATACAGTTGAAGCTAGTCACATAAGTATTGATAAACAACTTAAACCTTTACTGGTGAAATCATATGAAAACGCCACGGCTTTCAATCTGTCCAAATGCAACAATCTTGAAGGATGTCCTGTATGGTACAGGTCAATATTTAGTTTGATACCAACCTTAAGCATCATTGGTAATGTCTCTAAGACTACAGGTATCCTAATACTCAATGGAGAAAACGATTCTGAGACTCCAGTTCAACAAGCCTTTCTCTTGCAACAAAGACTGACTGAGGTAAATCATCCTGATCATACGATGATAACATATCCAAATCTAGGACATGTATTTTATCCTTCATCTCAGTGGAGCAGGGGGCCTGGAATAGGAATAGAACAGTATGTTTTAGCAGATATCTACGCATGGCTTGAAGCTCATTCTGGTCTTTCACATTCCTTCGCTAGTACTACTGCCTCCACTATAGGAACAAATACAAGTTCATTGAATACAAATACGACTTTTTCTAGTGCTTCTAGTAAAGGATGATATCACAGAAAATCTTTTCAGACTCCCCCTTGCCAAAGACTGATTGATTATTCAAGTTTCACACATTACTTAGGCGATGGTTTATTTTCTTTTGCCATACTTGGACGCCAGCTTTCAGTCCATTCGTACCAACAATGTT
>CAKOFP010000164.1 GCA_933226995.1 Candidatus Nitrosopolaris rasttigaisensis
CGCAAAAATGTGAATGTTATAATGATTGCTCAAGGTTCATCTGAGCTAAACCTGGCGTTCGTCGTCAATGATGATGACTGCGAAGTCGCGGTGGTAGCACTCCATACTGAATTTAAACTTGGATCATCAAGTGCCAGACAGAAAAACGTCTCGAGAAAAGGATAAATTATATTTTAGTACATCCGGAAGAAATGACTGCACGCAAAGGTAAATTATACGTTGTTGGGGTCGGCCCAGGCAATCATGATCACATGACCCACAGGGCAAAGACGGTGATTGAAGAAAGTGAAATTATTGTTGGCTATGATACGTATGTTTCTCTTGTTGAAGATTTGATCGAGGGTAAAGAAGTCTATCGGTATGCTATGACGCAGGAAGTAGAAAGGGCTAACCAAGCGATAGATTTTGCGGAGGATGGGAAGGTCGTAGCATTGGTTTCTTCCGGAGATCCTGGCATATATGGTATGATAGGTTTGATTTATGAAATTCTGTCCGAAAAAGGATGGAATAGAGATACTGGCATCTATGTTGAATGTGTACCCGGGGTCTCGTCTTTAAATTCTTGCGCCGCTTTAGTTGGTTCTCCCTTAATGACTGACTTTGCTGTGGTCAGCATGAGCGATCTTCTGGTTCCTTGGGACATAATTGTCAAACGTGTTGAGGCAGCCGCGGCCGGAGACTATGTTACTGTGATTTACAATCCCGCGAGCAAGAAACGCATACATCAGCTAAAAGACACTAGAGATATCTTTTTGAAATATAGAAAACCTGAAACGCCAGTTGCAATAGTTAAAGGTGCGTACAGAGAAAGCCAGACTATCGCAATTACTACGCTTGAAAACATGCTCCAACACTCAGAGATCCTCGGGATGATTACCACCGTTATCGTCGGGAACTCGTCTACGTTTGACTATAACGGCATGATGATAAATCCAAGAGGATATAGATCGAAGTACGACTTGGTCAAAAAAGACGGTGGACAAGAAAGTCCTACTTATGCAGGAATGCAGCAGTAATACCGGTAGGAGTTGTAATAGGAGTAGAACTAGTAGTATCGAGAAATGACCAAAGACCGACGTTTTCTCCGCTAATGAGAAGTTGTTTCGTCAAAATTTGGTTCTCTTCCCTTGAAATGTTTGCGGACAGGCTCGATTATTTGGTTGAGATATTTGGCCGTGGCCTCTTTTAAATCCATTGCATGGATCTTCTTGTCAACGTAGTCTCTCTCTAGCGCCTTAAAAGTTGCATACGAAACACTTCCACCATATTTTTGTGGCCTTTCGATGACAATTTCATTATTTTCATGAAATACAACATATCTAATTAACTCAAGTATCGGATTATTTTTAGCCGTACCTAGTGGGCAAAATCCTTTCATAATTTTTTCTCTGATGGTTACCTCGTCATCATGGATTAAGATCCCACTCGCGGGGTTGCTCTTACTCATTTTACTAAACATTTCTGCATCATCTGACCCGGCCTCTGATGATTCTGGGGTGTGAGGTTCGGAAAGCCCCGGAAGTAGATGATGGTGCACCGATACTGGAACTTTCCAGCCTAATTTAGGAAATATTTCCCTTACAAGCATATGGATTTTTCTTTGATCCATACCGGCGTGAACAATGTCGAGCTCCAATGCCTTAATGTCAACGGATTGCATAGGAGGATACAGCAGTTGTGCAAGGTCCAGGTTCTCTCGACCTGTTCTGCCCATAATGGTCAGGGATCTGATTGTTCTAGGCAAGCTAATGTGTTTACTAAAACGTACCATATCTTTCCAGTAATCATCCGTCCTGTGATAGAGCTCGCTACCTAACTCTATTGATATGCCTGGACAAAAATATCGGAACGCCTCAGAGTAGTATTCTGATATCTCCTTGATTTTTGCCCAGTTGCCGCGGAGCTTATCATTGATGTAGGTATGCCAATCAGCCAAAAAGACAGTGCATTGAACTTGAGCCTTGATAAAATCATTGATTTTAAAACCGGTTAGAATCAAACTACCAAGATGTAACATTCCAGAAATTTCCAAGCCGATATAGTGCTTTGGACGAGCCACGCTTTCTAAAAGGGTCCTTAATTCAGGTTCGGTAACCACTTCCTCTGTCGGATCCCTCGAGATCAGAAGTAGCCGATCTTCTATATCCATTACAGGATTCGGGCGTTAAATTAAGCCTATTAGTTTTTGCATTGTCAATTGGTATTATTGTATGGATTGAACGCTGCCTATATGTAATATTATGATAACATTAATGGTTGGACTATTCGTTCTTTCTTTCTTTTTTTCTTCTATGTACGAGCAGATCGGCGCGCGCCCCCCAAACTTCTATAACTTGCGTGCGACAATAGGGTTTCGATAATAGTGTTCCTGCATGATATTGAAGGAGTCTCCATCACTCTGTTGATGGATAATATTACTGACAGGCTATTGACCAGCTCTTCTCAAGCTGAAAGGCCTCCGATGGTCAAAGAAGAAAAGTTTCTGCCGCCGCCTATTGCAGAACACGGTTTTTCTGCGGTGATTGAAATTCACTATCACGATCACAAAACGAAAAAGAAAATATCGAACAGGTTTCTATTCGATACCGGTGTAAGTGAAAACGGGATACTCTTTAATGCTGACTTATTCGGAGTCGATTTAACCAATATCGAGGCGGTTATCCTAAGCCACGGTCACCTGGACCATTTTGCAGGTTTGTTAAGTGTCATGAAGCGGATCTCAAGACCGCTCATAGTAATCGCCCATCCTGACGCGTTTTTAAAACGTTGGTTAATATTTCCTGACGGAACGAAAGCAAGGATGCCGGTACTAGATGAAATAGAGCTAAAGTCGCACGGCGCGCTAATAGAAAAAAGAAGGAATGCCAGTTACTTGCCTGTCGATAATCATGCTTCTGATGACAAATATAATGATGATTATCGACATCGATTGCTTGTCACCGGACAAATTCCTAGGATCACAAGTTTTGAGAAAGGCTTTCCACTACAGTACCTGGAAATCCTCGAAAGAAATGAACTTGTTCCAGATCCTCTTGTAAACGATGACCAAGCCATAGTTGTAAATATTAAGGAAAAAGGGCTAGTAATCATTACTGCCTGCGCTCACGCTGGAATAATTAACACTATCAAATATGCGAAAGATATCACAGGTGTAAACAAAGTATATGCAATTATAGGTGGCCTGCATCTCACAGGGAGCCTCTATGAGGATTCCATTGAGCAGACCGTAAAGGAAATACAAAGTGAGAGGCCGAATTATATCGTACCGTGCCATTGTACAGGGTGGAAAGCAGTTAACAGAATTATCCAGACGATGCCGGAAGTGTTTCTTCAGAGTAGTGTTGGTACAATTTTTAATTTTTAATTCGTCATTCGTAATTCAGCTCTTCTTGGTCTTAAC
>CAKOFP010000165.1 GCA_933226995.1 Candidatus Nitrosopolaris rasttigaisensis
CTTAAGGGTCGGGCATTTCTATATGAAATCACTCATTGCCCAGCGGTAACAAATATATTCATTTATAAGCGACGCAATTAAATCTGGTGAGAGAGTTGTATGGTAGTAGATAACAAGGGCAGAGTTACATATGTCCGAGTTCTGAAAGAAGATCTTTCTATTATTCGAGTTTCATCTCTAGATGGGCAACCAATTCCAGACTTTAAAGCAGGTCAATTTGTTACTCTGGGTAGTTATATTCCAAGCGAAAAAAAGGTGATACGCAGAGCTTATTCGATCGCCTCGCCCCCGCATCAAAAAAAATACTTTGAGTTGCTCATCAGATGGGTACGAAAGCCTCTTCCAGGCCGATTAACTACTGAACTCTTTAACAAAAAGGAGAATGACGAAGTTGTCTGGGTAAAACCTGTAGGACTGTTTACCATTAACGAAAAAATGCATGATGGTGCGCCGGATAACAGAAGATTGATTCTTATGGGAGGAGGCACAGGTTTGGCTCCATTTATAGCGTATTCTTTACACCTAAAACAGATCCAAAGTCACCGCGAGATAGTTGTTTTACACGGAGCTAGTTACGTAGATGAACTCAGCTACAGGGAATTATTGACCGACTTGGAGGAAGAAAGTCTAGATAAAGGAAAGGACAAATGGAATTACCGGTATAGGGCTAGCATCAGTAGGCCGCAAGAGTGGTTCAATCGATCTTGGGGTGGGCTGAAAGGACGAGTTGAATCATTTTTGAAATCGGACTCGGGTAATGATCGCTCTCCGCTAGAGGAACTTGTCGGCGAAAAGATAACGCCAGAAAACACTTCTTTTTATGTTTGTGGATGGCAGGGAACTATTGACGGAGCCTTGCACTACTTGATTCCAAAAGGATTTGTAACCGAGCGTAATAAGAGAAAAGATGGCAGCTTTGATATGAAGTACGAATCTTACGGATAACGATAAAAATAACAACACTAAAAATAATAGAAATAATGTCGTTGCTTTATATGTCAAATTTCAATCAAGGCCTTATGCTTATATCACGGATACCTCCGAGCTAGCTTATGAAATTTGAATTTGAAGAATTTTCCAACATAGAGGACGTGTTTATGTACCTTGTATCGGTTGCTCCATACATGAAACAGGTTCTTCCTGTGAGCTCATACAAGGGTTATGTGTTTTCGATAGTACCTTTAACTCCCTTATCCGGCGACGTTTTGATGATGATCTACACTAAAGGTAACATCGATACCGGGATGGTGGAGTTTGATATATCTACTAAAAAATACAAGTCAGTTACTACGGTTGAACGTGCTGATAAAAATTATTTTATTATTCTGACTCCAAAGACTGCGAGCGTAGCAGATGGCGCGATTGCACAGTTGGAATCTGGCAAAAAGTAAAGAGCATCTCTAGTTTATCTGTAGCTGGTCGTACAAGATCCAACCAATAATAATACAAAAAAACCAGCTTGCTAACTACGTAGTCACTATCCAGCAACCAAGCCTGCGGGCACCGACAGATTAAAGCCGTGGCATAGGCGACGTAGTTACAGATCTCTTTCTGGCATAGATCTCTACAATGTCTTCTGGAGTCTGACCATTGAATAGAGTTTTGGACAACCCTCTAAGATATCTCATTATACCCCAGGTACCGGCTTTGATCAACAGCGCCATGAACACTTTCATTGCCGGACCGTATGTTTTATTTCTAATAATTATCGGAATGATGTCGTTTATAACCCACAAGTTGTGCTGCCAGCATTTCCAGAAGAGCGTGAACTGGGCCTCGTTGAGATTGCCAAAGTGCATAGAATTCTTTTCTGAGAAGTCTTGGTAGAGTAAAGGTGCTACCAATCCTCTCATATTCATCTGCCGAAAGTCCTCTATCAAATCAATTGTGTACTGCGTCTCATCGGTTGTCTCATCTGGCCAACCTATGATAAGGGTCAATGCTGGGAACCAGTGGTTCTCGTTTAGGATTCTCGCTCCTTCTCTCACTACTGCTCCCCATTCTTCTGGCCTGAACGGCTTTGTCTTGACTCCAAGATGTTTTTTGACCATTCTCGGTGCTACAGTTTCAACTCCCAGGTTCGTCGCAAGCCATCTTCCGTTGTTGTCCATATTATTAACCTGAGACAGTTTCTTTATAAGATCCGGTGAGGAAGCCACTGCAGATAACGTCATATGAGTGGTCCCAATAAAATTTGCACCGACTTCTTTCAACCCTTTCCACAGACCTAAGATTACATCTGCATTGGGGATAAAATCACGATTGTCACATCCATAAAGAAGCATCTCATCTGATTGAAGCCAAATAGAGTCAAAACCGTATTTGAGATTTATCTTGGCTTCTGCCTGTAATCTTTCAAGTGGGATATCTTTCTTAGAGCGCTTGTTAACGTCGCAGAAATCACAGCCTCTTCCGCAGCCACGCATAGCTTCTATCAATGAGTTTATTGTGGGGCCTCGTATCATTGGAATGTTTTCAATATTTCTGACAAATGTGTGCAATAGTTCTGGCGCATCGCCGGCCTCAAGATCATGGAAGAGGTCGAGTGCAAGCTCGTCTGCTTCGCCTATAACCACTGTATCGATACCGTGAATTTTCATTCTGTCAGGCTTCGCAAGCTCCCATGCACCGTTTCCGCCTACTGCCACTTTAAAGTTGTATTTCTTTTTAAGTTGAATAATCGAAGCACACATCTTTTTGAATTTCATGGCAACGTAAGACAGAGTTTCGGGTGACATTGTAGTAGTGACGGGAGCCATTCCAAGGGGATCCATCACGTTAATTCCCACAACCTTAGTCTCAGGCCCAATGCATTTTTCAAGCATTTCTGGGTGTGCAAGGAAAATGTCTTCGCGGCTGTATTCTTTTAAGAGAGCGCCTTCGATCCTTCGCAAACCGCATTGTGCAACCTTTATCCCACCAGTACTTTTATCTGTCTCAACGCTCGGACAAAATAGCTTGTCAAAAACAAATTCTGGAACTAACTCATAAGGTCCGCAAGCAATGAAACCGTAAAGAAAATTCCCTCTATAATTTGTCATTAAACTTCTGTCTGCTGTTAAAACTATGCGCTTCCCGGCAACCATCTTGTTATTAATCCTCCGTATTTCGCCCAATCTTAGGTATAAATCTATTTCCGTAGATATACGAGTGCGTAGCAGTGGTGGGCGTAGTAGTGCCAGTAGGTCTAATAGTGGATAATTGCGATACCCGGATGGGCAGAGAGTTAATAGAGACCTTTTCTGTGTCCTCTGATCAATATTGATATTAATTGTCTATGGTTGAGGAGAGATAAGGCGTCTGAATATGTCACCCATTTAAAGCCCTCATGTTCTTTTGATATTTTTATGAGCTTACTGGGGCTGCTCGCAAAATAAAATGTCACCTCTTTGTTTGATTTCATGCCATCTGCTCTAAAATAGGAATAACGAATTCTTCCAATATAGGATTGTATATCTATATCCTCGATACCCGTCTCCTCTGCTACCTCTCTTTTTAACGTCTCTATTTCGGTCTCTCCTTTCTCTTTATGTCCTTGCGGAAAGCCCCAGAATCCTCTGCGATTCCTCAGTAAAAGAAACTCCGCTGACTCGGCACGATAAGTATCGTCCTCATTGCTCGGTGATTGATATTTTATCACTGCTCCGATAGACCGCTCAACTGTCACTGCGTATACCAATAATCAAGAGAAACGCCCTTAATTATATGATATTGGTCATGCTCTGGTAATCACCATCCGGGTGCTGCTGCTGGCCCGTCGTCATTTTGAGGAGCCATCAGCAAAATCGTAGGTTGCCACGGGCTGGATAGAATTCATAGAATCTGCACAATCAAACTATATTGCATTTGTGATAGATAATAATATTCCTTGTCTATCATCTAATGTCTGCATTTCGTTAAACGTATTAATACCAAACAAGAGGATTGTTGAAATGCTGTAGGGCCGGTCGTCTAGTCCGGTAGGATGCGGCATTGGCATTGCCGAGGTCGTGGGTTCGAATCCCACCCGGTCCACCTCTCTTTCATTATAGGTTTCACTAGAAGCGATAAAGACACTAATAGTGATGGGAGCTATTTTCTGCCTCAAGCGCGAGGTTGAAGTTCGAATCTATATCTGATGTAAAACATTCCTTGATTTCAATGGCGACTTTTTCGTGGTGAATAATATGATATACTCTAAAAATCGATTTGGATTTTGAATTGTAACCTATTTTAATTATTTTTCTGAAAGTTTCTAATTCATGGCCTACTATTATATTTCCGATGCCAAGGGTCTTTCTTTTAATCTGATTTATTATATCTCCGGGTAAATTGGCTAAAAAAAAGCGCGACTGCGCATTGACTAGCGTTTCCCCAGTCTTCTTGCTGGTTATGCAAACATCTCGTAGTATGAGTTCGCGATCCTCTGTTTGTTTTAGAACGTTCACTATGGTTTCTGAATTCGTCAATATACTCAAGAGCTGTTCGACAGTACCAGTCTCAGCCAAAAGAATTTTCTTTGTAACAGGTAATTTGATATTCGACTTGTTTTCGAGTTCAGAAATCTTTTGTAACATATGACTTCCAAAATCCCTTACCACAACAGATACTATGACCATCCGCGACCTCTCCACTAATAGTACAATAATTAGAAAGTAGTTGTAGTATTAAAAAACGACCTAAAAGATGATCCTAAGGAAGATGGCAGCAAATGCAGCTGCTATAGTTCCTAAACTTATTAGTTTCAGATACGCTTCCAATCTTTTGCCTCGCTGCTCGTTTAACCTCTTCCTCCTTAGTTCTTTATATGGCCTGGATATTTTGATATGCATGTAGCTGACTAGGGCCGCGCTCACAGACATTATGATTGGCAATGTTCCAATACCATTCGTCTGCATTATGTATCCTCCTAACACAGGAAGAGCCCCCCACGAAAAGACAAATCCAAGATCATTATGAAAGACCCCCTTAAATAATTCAAAATTATATGCAAAAACGAAAAAACCTTCCATGGCAGCGATGACTACAAGCAAGGGGACATGAAATATTATATAATAAATTCCGATCGAATATGCTATGGCTAAACTCAAGATTATTAACAGCCATAACTGCCTTGCGCTGAAGTACCTTCCCCAAGGCTTATTTTTTTTTGATCCTAAATTGTCAGCAGCATGAGCCGACACGCCCAAAGCTAGCCCGTAGATTAGGGCTATGGCAGCAACCCTATCCCATTGAATTGTAGGCGATAGCATCGCACCTATGATAGTAAAAGATATGCACATTCCGGTATAAGGTAAAAATAATAAACCAACAAATGCCCGGAATTTTAATGAGCCAAACTTAGGTACGAACCATTCGTTCAAACGCGAGTCTTCGCTCATGGCTTGTTGGCCGAAACAATGGCAGACGTTCTCATGGTATAGAACCTGAAAGATATGTTCCTAAACCCAGTACCTTCTAGCGCCTGCATGGTTTGTCCAAGCCAGGTACTCATTTTTACAACCTTATCCAGCTCTTGAAAAACTGGCGCCCACGAAGTTACTGCTTTGGCAGCCGACCGCAATATCTTAAAATAGCCATTCCAAAGGCTTCTGGCCAAGTAGTTTGACGGATAAGTAAAGTCGTGGAAAACCACCACACCTCTATGTTTAAGGACACGCCAACACTCACTCACTACTCTTTCAATATCGACATATTTTGCTAGATACGACGATGTGACCGAATCGAAAGACTGCCCTCTGTACGGTAATAACTCTGCTGTCCCGTTTGTTAAGAGTCCGGTGTTGCACTTTTTTTTTGCGGTTCGCAAGTAATCGAATGTCAAATCAAGGCCGACCACATTTCTTGGTCTTTGTCCTCCATGACTCCCCTGGCACTCTATCAGCGAAGATAGTATTCCTGTCCCAGAGGCAAGGTCCAGATTCATATGAGCTGGAAGAACATCAGGACAAGGAGAGGAAGAAGATGGAGAATCACATGAACAAGATAGATGGTGTTTATCGATAATATCCAAAATCTGCCTTTTCCATAGGTAGTCCTGACCAAAGGTCGCGATACGTACGATGGAATCATAACTAGAGGCATTTATAGACGTGAAGAATCTTGAAGCCGTTCTGTGTCCGTCATGTACCTGTGACACCATCAACCCCTTGGATAGGATATGATAGTTCGGTATTTTAAGTATTGAAACTTATACATGCAAGCATTCACATAGAAAGTTATAAAAGTTGTATTTCGTAAACTGGCAGAGGGACGTATCAGTTCAACAGTTGGACGGACGGATGGTAGTTATAAAGAGAAATAAATTAACAAAAGATTTTCACGAATACCTTTTGGC
>CAKOFP010000166.1 GCA_933226995.1 Candidatus Nitrosopolaris rasttigaisensis
ATTATGAACTCATTTATCGAGTTTACTCCAAAAAATGTTCTGAAAGAGTAAAATGGGTTCTGTTGGTTGTTATGTTCTTTAAATCAGTTGAAAAAGAGTTGGTAAAAGGCTAGTTTTCTATTTTTGTTTTTTTCTTTCTCTTTACGTGTTCTTCGATGAAGGGCTTAAATTGAGAGTGCTTTAGCAAAGAGTAACATTTGATGGTCTTTCTCAATTCATTCTTTTCTTCTCTGTCTAAGACAGTGAAGACTCCCTCGACGTTATATCCCTCTTCTCTCACAGCATCTATTGCTAGTCTTATGCTACCCCCTGTAGTCATTACGTCATCGACTATTACAACTGGGGGTATTATCTTACCCTCAATTATTTTCTGTAACCCATGCGGGTTACGTTCTTTCCTTACAAAAAACCCATTTATGCCTTCAATGTTATTAGAGCTCTTCATAACCACTGCTGTTACTAGTGGAATTGCGCCACTCGCTAACCCACCAACAGACTTAACTTTACGATATTTAAGCACTATTTCTTCCAATAACAAATCTCCTATGATGTCTATTGCCTCGGGATCTAACGAAACGTTCTTTAAATCATAATAATATTCACTTTTTTCACCACTCGATAATGTTATGTCATCTACGACAATTCCTTTTTTCTTGACAATATCGAATAACGCCTGCATTTTCCCAATCAAGGGCTAATGATTCCTGCAACCAATCAGTAGTTAAACATTTTGTCCAACTTTTCTGAAGATCCTTTAGGTTTCATCTTGAATTCTTCGCATTCTTCATCATGGTCATCCATTTGTCAATTCCCTTGATCCCTATTCCTGCCTTAGATTGCATCAGCTGTTTTCTTTTCTCAAGATGTTTTCGTAATGGCTAACGACATTATTATTATGTATAAGGAAAGTCACCGAGTCGTTAAAGATACCTGTGAATAGACACAACGAAAGTAGAGTATCTGACTATCAATTTTGAACCGCGAGGCATTGGTTCCCCTCGCTGATGAGATTGTTAGCAAATTCTGAAACTTGATGCAGAGACTAGGATTAAATAAGTGCACTGACGTGTAGATGTAATTGTCGGAGTAAATGGGGGAGCTGTAGAGTTGACCAACTATGGATGTAAGCATTGGGGATGTAATAGATCCGACAACACTTGTGTCGGTTGTGGCTCTATTATATGTCCATCCTGTTTACAGGAACCAGAAAATTGTAAATGTGAAAATAAAGATGACTGCTGTAATAACTAGTATACCATGATACTTTGTAATCTTGGTGAGAATAAATAAAAAATGACAATAAAGATGATAAAAAATGGTCTCCATCTTGTTCGTTTTACAGTTTTGACAAATATCAGCCAATACCAGAAGTTTCTGCCTGAGCATTCTTGACTAGCGCAGATAATATTACTGCCAGTCATTATATCAGAAATTGCAATGTCACTCCCAATGCTCTCACCTTTATTAGGTGATGTCATTTTATGCCTGGTACTTTCTTTTGAAGTTCTGAAAATGCAGTCATACTCGACTACAGAAATAAGAGTAACTATTACTAAGATGGATACTGGTGATTATATAGGCCTTAATTTCGATTGTATCACTCAGTAGTCAAGTTCTAAGAAGAGAAAGAAGTATATCGAGGTAGTTATACTAATTCAATTTATAGAACATATAGGTCATTATTTTTTTATGTATTCAATCCATGTATGCAATTATGTTTGATCTGAATTCTGGGCCAAGGACTAATTGTTATTATCTCCGCATTCTGTTCTGCATTCTGTGCAAGGTAATGATTATTATTGTCATTAGACTGACCATTGTTGTTATTATTGCTCTGTTTGCAATTGTTGTTGTTGCTATTATCTGCGATCCCTTTTCTGATCGCCGTTCTGAATTACGATTTTGTTGAATATTATTTTGTACTATGATGTTGTTTTAGCCTCGACCATGTTTGAATCTTATTATTTGCATAGTGTGCATTAGGCCTCTAGAGTCGCAAAAGTATTTCCAGAAACATAGGATCAACTTCCTGAATCGCCCTACCTTAAAAATATTTTTTTTCGTTATGCTTCAGGTCGTTTTACTATTGCCTTTTGGTACTCTTTCTTTCATTCATCACTAAAGAGGAATTTCAATAGTATTAATCTCTCGTAAATTTATCGCTCACGTTTATACTAGCATCTTCATAATCTTTCATGCACATTTTAAATGTGTAAGTCGATGGGAACACGTCTTAATAATCAAATTATTCGTAACACAAAAGTGAAAATCGTTAGTTTCTTCTTGGGATCTGACACTTTTCAAGTTCGTTGGACGTAAATTTATCGTCATCCACGAAGAATAAATATCGCCGATCTCTTTAACGTGATCTATCTTACAATTCCCCTCTTCCACACAAGATCTTACAACCAGTTAGAGAAAATGTATAGTTTCTATAGTATAATGCTTACTTGTACATGGAGATGGTTAGACTCGATAAAACAATGAAATAGTATCCTATAATAGAACTTGACATAGACTTTAGTACTAAGTTGGGCTTCTCATAAATAGTTGGTTTTCATTTCCTATCCCAGATAACAAAATGAAATACAGAAGCAGGAGTGACATAGTCGGGCTACTTTTGGATGCCGCAAATGGTGGAGGAGCCACTAAAACAAAACTAATGTACAAAGCATACCTATCTTTTAATCAGCTAAGAGAATATCTAGCGCTTTTAGTTGAAAATGGTTTGATAGAATATGAAGAGGGGATGCGGACTTACAGAACAACAGAGAAAGGTATGCGTTTATTGCAAATACAGAACACAATGGATGAAATAACGCCTATTAATTACATCAGTGAGAAATAAAGGTTAGATAGTGTAACCAAACGGCTCTGGTGTGTACAGTACCAAAAGAAGTGGAATTCAATCCACTCTTTGCTGCGACATCATAACGTGATGTTCTAATCTTGAGAGCTTAAACTGTATTTGTGAATAGCGTAACTTTTATCTTTAGACGCAAAAACGGACGTGATTAATTTTCTACAGGTCGTAGCTGTTTCAAACTGAAAGAGTGCAGACGGCTTAGATACTGATTGGGTCGAGAATCTATAAACGACACGACTCCAGCAAAACTCCCCAACCTCTCTTGTCGCGTAGGCCAATTCTATACCCAAATTATTATTTCATATTAGAAGGAGTAAGATTTCTTACTGTACATTCTAATTATAATAGACAAGAAAGACCTGTGATCTTGAGTATTATTTTATTTGATGAATAAACATTCGTCGTAAAGTATCTCTTCCTGATATTATGTAAACAGGAATGTTATCCTTTAATGCTGGTTGGTTTGATATGCAATAGCTTTGGTTCTTACTTACGGTATGTCTGGTATGAACTTGATAGCATTCTCAACGACTGGCTATCACCTGCTAACAAATCCAATTGTGGTAGGTTGACAGAGATACTGTATTATGTTACTATGTGGTCAATGCTCACTTTAGAATTGCAGTTCCGGTCAAAATACACACCAAAATGACATTTTTGGGCAGCAAAATAAGCTAAGTTGCAGACTGCTGTTTACTTTTTGACTAACACTGGATTAGTTCTATCTTAAAAACGAAATCTGGTACTGTGTAAAGCACTGTTAATTGCGACCATCTGAAAATATGATAATTGAGACAGGATTGCTTGAATACAATAGGGTATCATATAAACACAAAAAAATGCGAAAAGGAAGGCATTTTTCATACTACTACGGTATCCATGAAGCGTCCTATACTATGAAAGCTGTGATAAAACGTGAGTGTGCATCTTTATTAGAAGTGTAAAAAAAAGTAAAGTGGTTTGAGACTTGGTGTGCACAAGGAAACTGTAATTGTCTGTCTATAGAAAACGAACCCGTGGACACCCGAGACGAAGTGTAATAACACAAAAAATAGTGATTTAATTATTCTTCTTACAGAATCTACTACTAGTTTCTTTGATAAAATAAAAACCACAGATTATTTTCATAGTACAAAGCGAGCATTAAATATCCTGGGCACATCTGAAACCCGAGAATAGTATTCTTTCGTGTGGTTTGAAATAGTTTCTGTAAGTATTCCTAATCTGAGTGGCTGGGGTAGCAAAGCATCCTCCTCTAAGAACTTTTTGATTTATGGCCCATTTATCGGTATATTCTGAGAATTTTGGCTTGAAGCCAGGATATAGTACATACTCAGACGATGTCCATTCCCAGACGTCACCTATCATCTGGTAGCAGCCATAATAGCTCTTCCCCTCCGAATATGAACCCACAATAGATGGGCCCCAAAGACATGATTCTTGCAAATTGGCATATTTAGGCTGAGGTCTTTCGTCTCCCCAAGGATAAAGAGTTTTTCTACGCAGACCATCATTCCAGCTTGCTGCCTTTTCCCATTCAGCTTCGGTAGGAAGTCTCTTTCCAGCCCACCTGGCGTACGCATCCGCCTCATAATAGCTAACATTTACGACCGGTTCATCTCTATTAATTTTATGAATACCGCGAAAGTCCTTCTTCACCCATTTGGTACTATTAGTACTACCATCATCATATTTATTACTGATAGTATCACTGTATTCTCCTTTTTTTACAGATTCCCAGTACAGTGGAGCTTCCCAAACATGCTCTCTAACTAAATCCCATCCATCAGCCAACCAATACCCAAAGTCATGGTATCCTCCATCTTCAATAAATTCAATATAGTCAGCATTGGTAACTGGTGTTACATCTATTTTATAAGGCTGAAGATACACCTTGTGTTCTGGAAGCTCGTTATCATAACAAAAGAACCCTTTACCATTAAAACCCAATTCGTAAATTCCTCCTGGGATCTCTACCATTTTTCCGAATTCAGGTACTTCTTCCCTCGTCACCGCTCGTCTTGTCCCACGCTGTTCTCCTCCTGCGTGTCCTTCCTGTTGTGCTACTGCCTTAACAGGTACGTAATTGTCTGCAGGGTCTTGGAAGCGCTGGAAATAATGTTGAAAATCATAGATCATAAGCTCTTGATGCTGCATTTCATGCTGGTTTCCTAAAATAATATCGTACTTCAATTCCTCTAACCTTGATGCTGATGCTGTTCCTTTGTTATTGAGATCATCTTCTTCTTTCCGTTTCTCTCTCAAAAATGAAATAACATTTCTCTCTATAAACAATCTATATTCCAGAGTCTGTTGTACAGTTGGCCTAGGGAATTTGCCGCGTTCCGATTTTGGAAGAATATTTCCATATCGCTGATAGTATGAATTAAGATATTCTAAATTAATACAATGCCGATGGCGACGACGAGTTGTACTAGTATTGTTGACCTCGCTTCTGCCACCATTACCACTATCACTATCCGACCCTCCTGCCAATCTTTGGCCGTGTTTTTCTAACACCTTCTGAAAGAACCAGCTAACATGTGCTAGATGCCAATTAGGTGGACTGCCAAAGATATCAGACTGTACTACCGCATCCTCTAGTTTAAGTGGCTTGAAGAGTTCTCGGGTTTTCTTTCTAACGCGTATGAAATCGGATATTAAATCATCAAAATAAATAAAGTCATTATTACTCCTATTATCTAAAAGATTGTTGTTATTGCGTGTATAATACTTATTATTCAACACTAATTTTTCTATTCTCATATCACTTAACTCTTATTCTTAGCCTTCTGTGTGTTGTGTTGATGTTCAAAATATAATTTAATAGTTTGTTTTTGTAAACCATTATAACCTTGAATTAAATGCTCCCGCTATGTCTTGCGGTGAACTAAAAGCTTTATACTTATCACATTGCCTCACCGGGATCAAACCTTCTGGAATACGTATAAAAGCAAAACCAACAAGACCAACAGAAGGTTAATGCGTTTTAACGAAGAAAAAGAATAGAAGAAGAACGCTCGATTGATATTGAGTAAAGATTTGTTAGGTAATAATTTCTTCAAGAATTAGCTTTTGCTGGAGCTCCCGAAAAAATTAGTACAATGATTTCTATAATTTATTTATGATTAGAATGTGCACGTTCTTTGATCAGAACAAAGATCGATAAGCAGCGTAAATTAAGCTATTATGAGTAATTTGGCAACGAAAACTGCCTGAAACTTTTATGTCACATTACCACGACGTATTAATATAATTCCGAACGGCTTCTGTATTTCACAAAACAAACGAAGTCAGGTCGGGATCTCTTCTTATTTTTATTCCTTCCATTATGCATTCTTATCGTTCCGTAGCGTTACGTCTAGCAATTGGACTTCTCTATACCTTTCTAAAAAACTGTGTCCTTTTTCAGTTGTTGTGTATACTTGAGATGGCGCTGTTAGGTCGATTCTTTGTTTGATAAGCTTTTGCGATAGCAAAGAAGGAATATATCGTTTAATTTGAATATGATTGAGGTTAGCTTGTAGCATTATTCTCGTTTTGGTTTCACCGGAGACCGCTGCATCGAGTATCATGGCTACAATATCTGTATGGCATCTATACTTCAATTTCTACACATGATACCGGATGTTTAGTATAAATCATATAGTAAAATTTATCTGCTCTTAACATAACGCTCTATTGACCTGCCTGCAACGCCCATCAATGTGTTTGAATATAGGTAAATGCGCTCAAGAATCGCTCGCTTCTACAGGTACATTGTCTAGAACTCACGGTAGTTGTAATAAACTAGGAGACGGCGAACGAAATTCAAATATATCTAATCAAAGTGAAATTATATGTAAATCTTTTTCCTGTAATCATTGTTAAATCTCTCCTACACAAATTTTCAGACTTTTCTGTGGCATTGTTGACACTGTGCCGCGATAAAACCAGCTTTATCTGCTCACAATAGTAGCGTATTATTTAGTATTGACAGGGCTAAGGTTCTAACATTTTCGCAATAGGAGGGATGGACTAGACACTTTCTGATACTATTTCACTCATCGGCTATAGTTTGATATGAACCCAAAATTATCCATAAATTTGAGTCTAAATTTCGTCATCCACTGGAACCTCGTTAATAGAAGGAAGTATCAATGTCTGACTGCGCATTATTGGTTGGTACCCCACTTGGCTCCGCCGACAAAGAGCAGTCGGTTGCATGTTTTAACCGCAATTGAGTCCATGCGTGTTGCTTCTCTTCCTCGGTAATGGTACATTGTATCTTTATTTGTGTAACCCCATCCTTATCAACAAAAGCAGTGTATTCACAACTATCAGACGCATCCACCAGAATCTCATGAAGATCGTTATCGAGCGAAGAAAACATTCTCGGCAGATGAGAGTATTTCTATTCTTATTGGAAGTCTGTAATTGCTCATACAACTTAATATCATTTTGACTATTTATAGTTTTTATTAGTTTGATGCTCTTATGATCAAGTAAAAATAATATAAATAAGAATAATCA
>CAKOFP010000167.1 GCA_933226995.1 Candidatus Nitrosopolaris rasttigaisensis
AAATGGTACAATTTCATTGATGATATAGTCCTCGTACCTTCCAGTTGCCGAAGAATTAATATACTGATTTCCCCCGAATCTTGTGAAGCAGTCCAACAACACTAGTATCATTGGGCCACATTTCCCATGAGAAATCAAACGGTTCATCCGATATTCAATGGTCTCGGTGAAAGGGTCAACATTGAGCATCATCTTCCCCTGACCGCCAAAGCCCACAAGTCCATAGACTGTCACGTATCCAGTCGAATCGCTTTGCCGATATCCTGGAGGAAGATAGATTACGACCTCCCGTACATAAGGATCCTTTAGTGGGTTCGATTTAAGCACCTTACTTTCATACCGATGTATTACTACCTTTCCCTTCAAACTATCCAATTTTAGTTCATGTTGGAATTTGTATGTAACTAAAGCATTGTTGGTGCGGAGGGATCAGCTGATATGAATTGAGGGTTTTTAAATCTCGCATCGCATATATTTTACCATCTCTTATGATGCCATCATGACAGTTGTCGGTAAAGTTCTCCAGATTAAGTCTAAAGGTGAGGATGATATCATAGATTTGACCAAACAGACAGCAAAGGTTGTTCTTGATAGCAAACTCGCAGATGGCATCGTAACTGTTTTTGTTGTAGGGTCGACGGCGGCCATTACCACTATAGAGTTTGAACGCGGGCTTGCCAAGGATTTTCCGGAGATGCTCTCCAGAGTCGCACCGAAAGAGATCTATTATGAACATGAAAAAATGTGGCAGGACGGAAACGGACACTCTCACGTTCGAGCATCGTTGATTGGACCAAGTTTGACGGTTCCCTTCAAAGATGGCAACCTGATACTTGGTACTTGGCAACAAATAGTCTTGGTAGAAATGGATACTCGCCATCGAGAACGAAAGGTTGTATTTCAGATTATAGGGGAATAATACGAGTTACTTACTGTTTCGCCAGATTTGAGTTCTCCGGCAACAACTGCCATGTTCTAGATACTAGGGCTGCTGTACTTCCATATATTGTTTCTTTGACCCAAGTCAGAATTTCAGCTGAAAAGTCGTAGAATTGATGCATTTTACTACTGCGAATGCTAAAGGCATTCTGTGCGTCTTTAATAAGAGGCACCTGAGATGAAATTTGGTCGCAGCTACGTCGTTAGATGAGGTCTTGCATTAAGTACACAATGAGCGCAAGTTCGAGTGATTCTGCATTAAATCAAATCAACAATCCATGAGCCTTAAGTGATTTACGGCGACCAAAATATTTCATCTGTTTATCAATTATACGTAAACCACACCAAGACTATCAATAAAGGGTACTTAACTTTAAGAATAATCTAAGAAAAGTAGCCTCAGCTAATGTCTACTTTAGGCCCGGTCATCCCATTATTTCTAATTAGAATGTCTTTGTGCATCATGTTCTGGGCCTATACCAAAATTGGGATAGAGGGTCATCCCGCCATCAACAAAAAAGGATGCACCAGTAATATAACTTGCTTTATCTGATGCTAGGAATTCGACTACATTTGCTACCTCCTCAGGAGTTCCAATCCTTCCAATAGGTATTTGCTTTAGTACCTTTTCTAGCTCCGCCTTATTTTCTTTGAGCTCAATATTCATATCAGTTAGTATGGCACCTGGAGCCACCAAATTTACTCTTATATTGTCTTTGGCCAATTCTAATGCCATAGTTTTTGTCATCATTTCGAGACCTGCCTTTGAAGTAGCATAAGGAACGTAGTGCGGCTTCGGTATTGTCTGATGAACTGATGAAATGTTGATGATACAGCCCCCTTTCGGACGCTGTTTTTCCATATGTTTCGCTACTTCCCTGCTACATACAAATGGCCCCGTAAGGTCAACTCCTATTATCTTGTACCATTCTTCCGTGGTCGTCTCCTCAAATGGGACGTCAGTTTGAATTCCAGCGTTATTTACTAACACATCTATCCTGCCAAATGCTTTGTTGGCATCTTCAACTAATCTAAAACAATCACTCTCATTTGAGATATCTGCATCAATTGCAAGCGAGTCACAACCTTCACCCCTTATCTCATCGGCTACTTCCCGTACTTCATCCATTTTTCTACCGTTTATAACTATGCCGGAATATCCCTTTGACTTTGCAAACGTCAAAGCTATGGCTCTACCTATTCCCTTACTGGATCCCGTTACAATCGCAATCTTCATACTTCTAGCAGTATTATTATTGATGCTAGATAATATCCGTTGTTTTTTTCGTCGTTTTAAAATGGAAAAGGTATTCTGCATTTAGACATTTGATCTTTTAGAATCTTCATATGAGATTGTTTGAACGAGTGAGCGTGGAAAAAGCCCACGATCGATAACCCGATTCAAAACTCCTTTATCGAGAATTGTGACTGATGCATTATCAGGATCACCTGCTTAGACAATGTTCTGGAGAAGCTATATTTCTAAAAGTGTTGCATGTTCTTCTTAGACTCTAAGCGTCTATTGATCCTGTTAATCATGGTTGGATATGGGGAATTATTAGGTAAGAATTTCGGTGTAGTTTTAATCTGTAAAAGACGGCGCCGCCTCGTGCAAAGGTATAGCAAATCGTTGACATTGGCGACCGGATCGTTATTGACTACCGAGAAGTTCAAGGAACGGATTCAAACTAACCCTGTCAGTTCTGGCTGCCATTCGGAAATCTTATTAAAAGGAAAAATTCTTGTCGAAAGCGTGCCTATATGGTGCCGCATAGAAATTTATTATTTTTATAACTTTGCAGATGAATACAACGGTTAGTCAGGTGTTGTTGCTAAATGTTATAGAGTGAGAGAGTTAATGATTCCCTTAGACCGAATTTTTAGAATACCGTAATACGTAGAGATAGCAGTTTAGCCTCGGACTATTGTAGGGATCTTTTTGAGAGTCTACAAATATGCCTCCCCCAAGGCAGGTAAAGAAGACATGCACAAAGAAGGATCGTGTATTACTCGAATCTGGTTAATCGGTTTGACGTGCTTCCTGCAGGAAGTAAGGTGGCGCTGATAGTTTACCTCTACATTTCACATAATAAATAAAATATAGGGACTAATCCTTTCCTTTTGTTCTTCGATATCCAGGATGTTCTCGCATATCGCAGTCATTATCATTCTTAGCTTTCGTTTACGAATGCAGTAAATCCGACTTATCCAGCAAATCGAAAGTCGTTAACAGGTCTTGTTGCAGTTGGTTTCTTCCTATCAACAGATGCCAATTGTGGAAAACATAACCATTTAATGAATCTTACAAGTATGACTAGACATAAATTGAATGTTGCAATCCATTTGTACTGGGGATCTGTTGCATCAGCAGTGCGATAACCATCCAAGAGAGTAAAAATCTCTTCCTCACCATTTTTCTAAATGAAATCTTGCTCCCAAAGAATTGTGATAGCTTTGCGAGTGCTTTTAGGTTATTCCTTCTGTAATTGCGTGAAGGGTTGATCTCTTTTTATATCTAGGATGTAATTTGCGGTAGTCAGAGTGTTAATATAGATTTTGACTTCTTTGACTTGTTGAAATAAGAAGGTTCCAATCCTTCTGTTGCAAGTTCGACCATCCTTTATCGTTTACCGTCAGACTGTCGGAAGCGCTAAAGGATAAGAAGGAGGTACATTGTTCATTGGGGTCAGGTTCATTGGAAGGAGGAGAATCAGTAGGATGTGCTGATTGGTGGTTAAAAACATGTATCGTTATCATAGTTACGTACCACTAATTCTTTATGTCCGGTGCGTTTAGAGGCTTTACAGTTGATAGCCCTTAATACACTTACTTCTTTAATATTTGTAGCAAAATCAGAATATAACTCTCTAATAAATGGGGTATCTGAATTGGTTAGAAGAACCCTGCATTTTCTATCATCTAATTTTCTAAAGATGCTAGCAAGTTGCACTTGGTCATTATCACCAAATCCATAATCTGTATAGTTTGTAAAGTTTGAGGTAGAACTTGTAGGATTATACGGAGGGTCTAGGAAAACAAAATCGCCTTTCTCTGCCTTTACCAGGATCATTTGTCTATAATCCCTTGCTTGGATTATTGCATTAGAATAACGGAGAGCCTGACTGACGTTTTGTAGATTATTGCTATCGCAAATCGGAGGATTCTTGTACCTCCCGATCGGCACATTAAATATCCCAGCCCTGTTCACTCGATAAAGCCCGTTGTAGCACGTTTTGTTAAGCGCAATGAACCTGGCAGCTTTTTCAATATCATTTTTGGGTCTAAATCTATCTCTTAGCGTGTAGTAGCACTGAATAGGATCTTTCTTGTATTCTGCTTCATATTTTTTAAGGAGTTGGATTAGTTCTTTTACATTATGTTTTACAATTTTATAGCTTGTGATTAAGTCTCTATTCAAGTCAGCAAGGTAAGCAGAGAATATCCTGTTTCTGTTTGAAATCAAATGAAAGAACATGGCGCCCCCGCCCAGAAATGGTTCAAAATATTGGTCAAATTCAGACGGAATTACTTTGTCTAATTCAACTAGTAGCTGAGTCTTGCCTCCTGCCCATTTTACGAATGGATTACAATTACGTAGATCACCAAACGGTTGGAATCCCGGATGTGGACTGTGTCGTAGTTCAAAATCTTCACTTTTTTGCATCGAGTTCTCTGTTCAGTCGAAATAACAATATCTATGCTTTTATAGTATCTGATTAGATTTTTGCAGGAACGGGTCTCAACTTCCAAATAATATTAGACCATGTGTTATAGTGGTTCATGGGTACGTTACTACAGTGTAGTTTTACGAGTTTACACATATCGAGACAGAGGAATTGGTAGGACGGATGAAAGCAAGACTTAAGGGCTTAAGCCGTAGAACAGCCAAGATCCCTTTTGTATCTTTCCACCAAAGCACTGATAGTGTGTATATATCAGTCATTTCGACAAAAAAAGGTTGTGGAACACAGGGATATGTTGGCGAAGCCGCATTTATCAAGGTAAAAAGCTCAAGAATAGTTGGGTTCATAGCGTTTCAATAGAGAAATTTGAAATCAGATTTTAATCCATAATAATTACCTATTAAATGGATGACGATGAACTGAGGGCATTAATTCATCGAATCCGAAAGCAATACTACTAGTATCGGGAAGTATTACTTGGTAGTCTGTGGGATTAAGTAGTCCAATGTCGGTAATTGTTAGGTTGTCTGTTGCTCCTGATATTGCCATATTAGTATTATTTCCTTTGGCTCCATTACTGGCACCTGAGGTTCTAGTGGAAGTTGTGAACGGAAGCCTCTCATGATACACGCATGTGTAGCCCGGTTTAGATAAATCACGAACGAGTTGTAGTTGAACTGGTTTGAGCTCTAGTGTTTGTCCTACCCTGATTTTCGCAATAAATATTTTCAATGGCGATGTTGAATTCGCGTTACATGGAAGCTTTGCAGACACGTGGCCTTCCATTACGTTGTATAGCGGGGCATCAAAAAGAGGCATGAAATCCTTAGGCGGAATTATTTGACGTGATAATAACACCGTATCGTAGTCGCCGACAACGATCGTCCCGTTTCTATTAGAGTCATTGCTCCTAACGCTGCTGGCGGTACTATTACGAATTTGATCTATAGCAGAGGATAATAGAACTTTCGGATTAAGAAAAGTTCCGATAGCTGATTCAACGGAATTAGTCGGATTAGGTGGTGATGCCACAGTCGCAGTGCCTTCATTCAATTTGGAAGAGTTGTGCGCCGATGTCTTAGGACTTGTAAGAGACGTAAATACAGACTCGATAGCAGATTGATTAAATTGTGTTGCTGATGATGCCTTGCCTGTACTATTACCGAAGTTATCTTTTTGCGCTATTGCCTGTGGAATGAGGTAGTTTTCGGTAGAAGATGACAATGATAAATTAATAGTTAAAACGGCAAGACATAAAACTAGGGTATAGAAATCAATTCTTTGCCTTCTCATCAAAATCGGAAATACTATTTTGACAATACTGAAAAGTAGATGTGTTATATTTTGTTGATACTTGTCTCATTTACTTTCGTTAATTGATTTCATAGCTTGGGCAGCTTTAACATGACTTGCACTGACAGTCGTGGATATGTGAGTTGTAGAGTTTCAGTTTTCTCATGTGGAACAATTTTGACTTGACTTTGCAAACAATAAATCCTCCTTAGCTGGCAGTAATCATAGTAGTGATACGACTCCGGAGTAAGAATGGAACAAGTTATTATACCTGAAGATGCATTTACAGTCAAAATACCGTGTATGAACTTGATTTTATTGATTTGTCCCCAGCGGGATTTTATTGGTTTTATTGAATAGTCTGATATGCATTTTTGATTTGAGATTTGAGATCTTCCACTTCTTGCATGGTGTTAACTGTCAGAATTGTAGCTGACTCATTTCTACTAGTTCTTATAGAAATAATCAGAGAGTCATTTTTTGGTTGTATGTCCAAGAATGTTCTAAAGGTGAGAGACTTCGCGTAAACAATTCTATGCGGCCTAACTTCTTCGATGACGTTATCACCAAGAGATTTTACGAAATTTCTTATCTCAAGCAATGAAGCCCTCGGTTGTTCCCCTAGTCCATGGAGATGGGTTTCGAAGGGTAATGATGGTTTATTAGAATAAAGTCCGAATTTACTCATATAGTGCCAGATAAGAATAATGGTTATCTGGGACTATTTTAAGCATTATTTTTCGGTGGACCCTTTGACCTACTGCTCAGTTATTGAGACATTGACTGAAATGCGAGTGATGAGAAATTTTATTGTGATACGAGAAAAAGGAGCCTTTCCAATGGGCTAGCCCGTGTATAATTGAGGAACAAACTAGTAGTATTAATAAAGTAAATAGGTAGTATAATATTTCAAAGTCAAGAAGATGAAATATTTGATTATGTCCTTTTTATGAATGAGATGGTACACAAGTTCTTATGATACAGGCTACTCAATCAGGGTTTGAAAAACTGATACTGCCGGCGTTTGTCTTTGTAATAGTTGGTCTGTATAATACTGTCGGTATGAATACCAATACAATAGTTGATGCCAAGGCATTATCTTCTTCTATCGCCACGACTGCTAATAACACGAAAGTTTCGGCAGCGACGACATCATCTTCCAGTGTAACAAAGATACATGCTGTGAGAATAACGTCACCTGCAAAGGGTCAACAAGTTCCTGTTGGAAAGAATCTCCTAGTTTCTGGTATATCAAAACCTACGGGCGGTACTAATAATAAATCTAATTGTCATGTCTCTGTTATCCTAAATGGGATAAAGCCATACCAGAATACTACTGGAGTAGGTCCTCTAGGACAAAATGATTATTCAAAATGGAAATTTACACTTCCTCAAGCCTACACAACTGTTAAGGAGGGAACAAACAAAATAACTGCCAAATTCTCCTGTGGTAACAACGCTAATCTTGTTTCGTATTATAGTGTAAATGTAACTGGAGCACGTGTGAATATTGGTAATCGCGCACATGCTGCTACAAATACCTCAGCTCCTGGAATAATTACACCCCACTAAAAGTAAGTCCAGTAACTAACTTCTAGGGTGTAGTCCAGTCGGACAGAGATTGACTAGTCAAGTCAAGGCGATCCTTCATGAATATTAAATTAGGAATTATTTTATCATGCTCTTCAATTGCTAATTTATCATTTTGTTTTGATTGTTCTTAACTCTTAAGAATTTTATATTCTTTACACGAAAGAATTTTCAGAGTTGAAACATGAAAAAATTGAGTGAACCGCACCGTTTCACCGAGGATGTGTATTTGTCTAGAATTAGAATGTGCAGGTTCTTTGATCGGAACAATAATCAATAAGCAGCGTAAATTAAGCTATTATGAGTAATTTAGCAACGAAAACTGGCTGAAACTTTTATTTTGTGTTAGAATGAACTATTCTTATAATTCCGATACGGCTTCTGTATTTCACAAAACAGAAAGAAGTCACGTCGGGATCTCGTTATATTTTTATCACTTCAATCAAGTTCCTGCTGCTTGACCGAATCGTTGTCTATCATAAAACAAGAAGATTAAGGAAATTGCTTGCTATATAGCAGTTTATTATTCCTCACTTCCAAGCCCACCAATTG
>CAKOFP010000168.1 GCA_933226995.1 Candidatus Nitrosopolaris rasttigaisensis
GATAAATACGACATCGAAAAAACAGCAAAAGTTTTCCAGAGTTTGCAGACTGGATGTTGCCGTGTACATTGGATTGAAGTAACTGACTTCTCGGACTTGGCACAACCAATACTTGAACACCATGCAAAATTTTCTGCAAACCCACTCAGCGTTGAAAGAGGGATCATTGAACTCGTAAAAGAAAGACTAGAAAAAACTAAGCACAAACTGATTTGCATACGCTGCGCAAAGTGGGAGAGAACAATCGATACCCTACAAATACCTGAAAAGCTATTTTGTCCGCTCTGCCGATCGAGGTTGATTACCGCAACCTTCTGGTCTGATAATGAGCTAGTAAAAATTATTTCGAAGAGACTAAATGGAAGTAAATTACAGCCTGAAGAAGAGCACCGATTCGATCGTGCATGGAAAGTTGCCTCACTTATCAACAATTTTGGCAAGAAGGCGCTGATAGTATTGGCAGGTTACGGAGTAGGTGCCGATGCCGCGGCTCGTATCCTTCGTAATTATATCGACGATGATGGAATTTACAGAAGTGTGTATGAGGCTGAGAAGCAGTATGTGCTGACCCGAGGTTTCTGGAACGACTAATTCACCCTAGGTGCTAGTTATGTTACGCTTACGTAATTTTGACTAGTGAAGAGTCCGGCTTTAATGTAAGCTCCGTTTTGCCACTCATCCCTTTAGTTCCTCTCGCGCCCAGAACTCGTATCCGTTCACCTACTACCAGTTTGGCCACAGAAGAACTTTGCTGGCGCCAGCCTACTAGTCGAGTTTCCCCAGTATCGTCTCCAATTAATGTGTCGCTTACAGTAACTAATTCACCGTTTTTAGTATTTACTTCTGTTATATTCGGAGATTGTAAAACGATCGCCTCTAAAATGTAAGGAGAGTCTGAGATTTCAACGTCTTTGATTTTTGATTCGAACACCGACATTTTTGGAAACGACGCTTCGTCCTCGATTACCCTGATGTAAGAATCATCTTTGTAGAGAAGCATGGAGTTCCCAAAGATACGGCTTGGCACACATTCTATCATCGAGTCTGAGATGAGCGGACTGCTTAGCAAAGCACTATCTATGGTCAGATGTACGAATTTACCGCTTTTGTCCACCGCGAGAGAAGCAACATTTCCCTTGCCGGTTTCTCCACCGAACGAAACTACCCTCAGAGTCATTATTTCGATGTCCGTTTTAGTCCCGAAGAATTCAAACGCAGTCCCTTCATCACCGTGAATTTCAAAGTCGCCGGTTCCATATTGCGGGTTTCCCTGTTTAATCCTAACTCCAATCAACCGAACCTTTGCGTTCATATCAAAGATTTTGGGAATCTTGCTCTCGTCAACATTCCAGATTACTGTCCGCAAGTTTCGAGTTTTCGTTTCGTTGGAAAGCTGCAGTTGTAGCAACTTCGTCACCTCCCCACGGGGGTTATCATACTGAGAAATTCTAGGGCTAGAACCAACAAAGCCGGTGATTACCACGTTTTGCCGAGTTTCGTGTACATCATCGACCTTTATCGTAATGAAATCAATGTCTGGAATAGAAGCGTTTTCCTCTTCTAAGAATTCTATCTGAGAACCAGAAGAGAGGTTAATCACGGGTCTCCCATCAAAACCTGATTTTACGTATCCGCGAGAGATCTTTACCAGTTCCCCTGGACGAAAGCGCGCTTCATCTGGTAAGCTTATTTGATCATCCCATAGTTTGACTCGAACGGCAGACTCGTGATCATAGATAGTCAATGTTCGATTTCTGATCTCTTCTTTGGTATCTTTTCGAAGGAATTTGCGCGTAGGATAGATATTCATGATCCTACCTACAATACTCACATCTTTTGCGCCTACAAATAGATCCTTGATTGCACCATTTGTCCGCTTGACATTCCCCAATGAGACACCTAGGTCGGCAGCCACTAGAAATAAAGCACCCTGATCTGTAAGATACCCGGCCCCAATTTTGCGCTTCTTCTCATCAATCAACTCTCTAACCTGCTCAAGACTTATCTCAGGCTTCTGGCTGAGAAGCGACTCGATCATGGTTTTAAAATCAGCAGACACTGATGCTAAACCCCCCTTTTGTCAAGTACTTAAAAACTATGTCGAGTACTTGCCTATATTCTTTGACAGAGCGGTCCACACCAAGGATACGTTTGCAATAGTATGGAAAGCTGCGAAAATATTTCTCACCTACATAATATTGATAGTAACAAAAAAAATTCATTTTGTTGAAAAACATGATAATTTTTAAGGTTCGTTGAAACATAATCCAGTACATGGCATTTGAAAATGAACACACTCTTCAAAAGTTCATCACTTCAAAAGAAGAGGAATCCTTTCATGACCAGTATGAACAAGCAATACGAGATGTCAGAAGTGAATTTGGGAAACAATATCCTCTGATTATCGGTAGTACGAAAATAAAGGCGGACTCAACATTTACTCATCTCTCACCTATCGATACTCGAATAGTGTTAGGATATTTACCAAGAGCCAGTGTCGAAGATACACGTAATGCTATCAATGCTGCTAGAGACGCATTTAACTGGTGGCGCAAACACAATTACAAAAAACGAATAGAGATTTGCAGGGCTGGAGCAAATGTATTGAGCCGGCGTAAGTTTGAGCTGGCGGCGTGGTTATCGTATGAAAATGGTAAGAATAGATATGAAGCGATAGGAGATGTCGATGAAGCTATCGATTTTATTAGATATTATTGTGAGTGCATGGAAACGAATGAAGGGTTCTCAACTCTAACTAGGAGCGCATACCCTGCAGAAACCAGCAGAAGCGTTATGAAGCCGTACGGCGTATGGGGCGTGATTGCACCGTTCAATTTTCCAGCTGCAATACTAATTGGAATGAGTACTGGAGCTCTGATTACAGGAAATACAATAGTACTGAAACCTGCCAGCGATGCCCCAATTACTGGATATAAATTCGCCGAAGTCATGGAGGAAGCTGGCTTGCCAAATGGTGTTCTGAACCTCGTCACAGGAGCCGGCGCTCAGCTAGGCCAGGAAATAGTGGGAAATGAACACGTCGCGGGGATTGTATTCACCGGTTCAAAAAAAGTAGGTTACGAGATGATCAGGCGATTTAACAAAACCAAACCCCGCCCTATCATTGCAGAATTAGGTGGGAAAAATCCTGCAATAGTTACTGAAAGCGCAGATCTAGACGAAGCGGTTCAAGGAATATCTAATGCTGCGTTTGGTTATTCGGGACAGAAGTGTAGTGCGTGCTCTAAGGTATATGTGCAAAAAAACATCAAGACAGAATTTGTTGAGAAGCTTGTGAAAAGAACCAGGAGCCTGCAAGTAGGAAATCCTGTTGAACATAGTACCTTTGTCGGTCCTTTGATAAACGTCGGCGCATATAAAAATTATCAAAGGTATACGATATTAGCATCTCGAGACGGAAAGTTGTTGGTAGGAGGTCGCATTAATAGAAGTGGTGATTTAAAGTACGGATTGTACGTAGAGCCGACAATTGTAGACGGGTTGCCTGAAGGTCATAGATTACTCACAGATGAGCTTTTCGTGCCTATATTATGTATAATAGTATACGAGAATCTTGATGATGCGATTCGATTATGTAATAGCTCAGAATATGGCTTAACAGCAGGAATATACACTAAGGAAAAGGAAGAGATTGAAACATTTATCGACAGTATTGAGTCTGGTGTGTTATATGTCAATAGGGCTTTAAGCGCAACCACGGGAGCCATGGTTGGATGTCAGTCATTTGCTGGTTGGAAGGGATCAGGCACAACAGGCATAGGCGCTGGAGGGCCTTATTACTTGACACAGTTCATGCAAGAACAGAGCCAAACCTTCGTCAGCACCAAATAACAAAGTGGTTTAATGGCAATATCATGTCCGACCAGCGGTGTCTATCCTCCTGATTCGCTTTTTTTTGATTTCTCGATATAGTTCGTTGTTTCTTCTCATATACTAGATCCATCGGAAATTTAGCGCGCTCTAAGCCGTGTGGACCGTGTCCACCTGGGTATGGTGGATAGGTTAAACGGCAGACGATATGATAACGAGTAAATTCAGAACATCATGCTGATCAAACCGTGACCCTGCTAATTCGGCCAATGATGAGGCCATTATAACTTTCTATTCAGATACGATTCCGCGTTCCTCTCCAATAAATCAACAGTCTCGTGATAGGTCATCCCAAGTACATTCGCAGCACAATTAACCACGCTGACCAAGAAAGAACTAGACATAGATGGGAGGTTATTAAAGCACCTCCGGTACCTTACTGGGCCGTCCGTCTCGACAAGGAATCTATTTTTGGGAGTATTTTTCAGCAAGACTTTCTTCTCTTCCGAATAAATTAAAACTGGGCCGTACGACACGAACAAGCCCATGTCGGTGGATCTAGCGAGCTGCTTCTTACTTCCAGAAAACCAATGTAGTAGACCATTTCTAATATCGTAGGTTTTTAACATTTCTAATATGTGATCTAATGATCCTCGAGAATGTATTGAGACAGGCTTCTTTGTTCTTTCCGCTAGTGCAAGCATGCTCTGAAAGACTTCTTTTTGCTTATCGTAAGAGCTCTCGTTTATGCCTGCGTAAACAGGATCGAGACCTATCTCACCAATACCGTCGATCGAGTCAAGGTTATTATTGAAAATTTCAATGAATCTCGTAACATCTTCAGTTTGTGCAAATTCAGGATGTATTCCAGCAAACGGTATCACCATGTCGCTGGTGGAATCGCTAAAGAGCTCCAAACTCTTTTTCAGTGTTTCCGTATTTACGGTTACAGAACACGCCTTGATTCTTAATGCCTTCAGATTGTTAAAAATATGCTCCATATATCCTGAGTATTCATTATCTGTTAGATGGATATGTGCGTCAACTATTGTCATCGAGTCGTACAACAAGCAAAGAAAGGTTTTGATAATATTGAGCTTACTCGCATATGTGCTACTGCAACGTTAAATCTAGCCGTCGCTTGCCGTGTTCAAAAGCCATGTAAATAAATTCAAATCCCGGTGCCTCGAAATATGCGATGTTGCATCCGATAACATCTTTTGAATAAGATAGATGCATGTTTTGGGAAATTGCGTTTCTGTGACCTATGTATATTAGGTTAAAGTTTCAGGATGTTTTTTGATGCGAGATGCACGTCTTCAGACTTTACAGTTTTTCTGCCTGCATGAAGGGATAACTCTACGGCTTGCTTTGCAATTTTTTCTGCGACTTCTTCCAGAACTTTTCGAAGCTCGTCCGCTGCATCGTCACTTACTCTGTCAGCGCCTGATTTCTTAATGACGCGATACATACTGGCAAGACCGAGTTCAGGGTTAGACGACATTATACACTTTGACAACTGCTCATACATGTTAAAAATCTTGTTGTTGTCCAGAAAATCCGCATACAAGACAGAGTCTATCCTATACCACTTGGTATAGGATAGCCGAAAAAATGAAGGCTTTTTATTTTACTGTGACCGATTTGGCAAGGTTTCGGGGGTAATCAGGATCGACGCTCTTTCTGAGAGCTAAATAATATGCGAGAATCTGGAACGGAACTACTTCCAAAAGAGGATAAAGCGCATCTCTTACTGAAGGTATCCTCACAAAGATGTCATACACATCGTTCGGTTCATCTGAAACTCCGATTATTGTAGCTCCTCTCGCCTTGATCTCGTGCGCGCTGGCAATGTTATCATCAAAGGTCCCGTCCCGAGGGTTGATTATTACTACGATACTGTTTTTATCTATTAATGCTAGCGGACCATGTTTTAATTCACCTGCTGCGATACCCTCGGCATGAATATATGCGAGTTCTTTGATTTTGAGCGCACCTTCAAGGGCTATAGGATAATGTATAGACCTTCCCATGATATAGATGTCCTTTGCATCTCTTATGCGGTCGGCGACTTTTTCGATTTCAGTTTCAGAAGCAAGCACGTCGTTTATAGCGTCCACAAGTTCTAGTTTGCCTGCCTCGTAGTCGACACGACCATTACATAACCTATCAACCACGCTATAAAGCAGAGACAATTGTCCTGTAAAGCTTTTAGTTGCAGCCACACCCACTTCTGGACCACAATCGATGCTGAGAAAAGAATCGCTAATTCTGGCTAACGAAGACGTCGGAATATTAACAATTGAAAGAATCTTTGCACCCATTTGTTTTGCGGTCTTGACTGACTGCAAAACGTCCGCTGTCTCTCCACTTTGAGAGATGGCAACCAAAACTGAGCTACTGTCCAGAGAATCAAGTGCGTACTGAAATTCGCTTGACATGATAGATTCGGCTCGAATTTTTGCAAACCTTGCAAGAATATGCTTTGCAACTAAGGCTGAATGGTAACTAGTTCCACTTCCTGTGAAATAGATCGTCTTAGAATCTAGTAGGATCCGGCAAAAGTCATTTATTTTTTCTCTATTTTGGGTTGCAGCTATCATAATTGTATGTGGTTGCTCGTGAATTTCTTTCAATGTGTGATGAGTAAATTTTCCTTTATCTATGGCGGCTAATTCCCAAGCTACCTGCGTGACGGGACGATTCACGGGATTTCCATCAGAATCATATAACTTCAATCTATGTCTGTCAACAACAACAATGTCTTTATTATCAAGAAAAATGGCTTTGTCCGTGTACGGTAGGAATCCGAGAATATCGCTTGAGATGAAATACCCGTCTTCTACAGGGCCAATTATAAGTGGCTCGTCATATCTTGAGCCACCCAATGTCCCATCTTCGAAGGCCGCTACGAACGCATAGGTCCCCTTCAGTCTTTTGCATGTTTTAATTATAGCTTGAGTTCCGTCCTTTTGCTCGGCATAATACTGTTCGAGAAGATGTGCAATAACCTCGCTGTCTGTGTCGCTTTTGAACTCATGGCCAAGATGAACAAGCTCTTCTTTTAATTCCTTATAATTTTCGACAATTCCGTTGTGGACGACGGCAATCTCAGCTCTGCATCCGTAATGAGGATGAGCATTTTTATCTGTTACACCCCCATGAGTCGCCCACCTGGTGTGTCCGATACCTATCTGTCCGGGCATCATTATCAAGTTAAGAGATTTATCGACATCAGCCACTCTGCCAACGCCTTTACGCGTGGAGATCCTGCCGTTGTCTATTGTGGCTATTCCTACACTATCGTAGCCTCTGTATTCCATTCGTTTAAGGCTTTCAACCAAGACAGGGGCTACATTTAACCTACCAATACATCCTATAATTGAACACACAAATGTTAATGGCTATAAGGGCTTTTAACAATTATGAACGAACTGACGTACCAATGTGAGATTTGGCATACTGGTGAACAGGTCGGTTAAGGTCGGTCAGTTAAGATTTCTTTATACCGCTAAATATCATTATATAGCGGTTGTGATGCATCCTGGCTATTGTTGACAGAGAAGACCCTGGTACATCTGGCTGATGGTAAGGTTCTTGGCAAAAAGATCGTTGTTTTCGATAATGTGGAACATATCAGAGTACTCTCGAATCCTATAGCTTGGCAAATAATGAGATTGCTATCTGATATTCCATTGTATCCAATAGAAATAGCAAAGAAACTCAAAATCTACGAGCAAAGTGCATACTATTATGTACGAAAGTTGGTTGAAATCGGGGCTTTGGAGGAGGCCGGTACGACCCATGTCAGGGGCGGCACTGCTAGGCTTTATCATTCTTCTAGCCCGGCATTTGGAATTGAGATGAGCGGGGACGAAAGGCAATTTGATTTCCAGACGCATGCTAATTATGAGCATCGACATGCGCGCAAATTTTTTAATGACTATATTGTGAATAATTCCTTTAAGGGGTTAATCATAGTAGGTGCTCCTGATCCTCACGGTCCCTACAGGTCATCCGCAAGGGATGGACATTATGCGGTACATCTAGCTTTTTTTTTAGGAACAATTAGTAATATTCCCTCTGAGTTTATAGTGAAGCTGGATGCCGATGCCAAGGCAGAAAAAGTAATAGAGGGAAACAATTTGATATCCATTGGTGGGCCTGGTACAAACATAATAACGGCAGAATTCAACAAATTATTGCCGATAAAATTCAACGAAAAGAACTTCTGGTCCGGTTTATTAGCGGGGTCTTCTGCTAAGCCATATAACCTTGATAATCAAGGCTTGATTGCGAAGATCAAAAATCCTTACAACGACGAAAAAAATATTATTGTTGTTGCAGGCGTTAGGTCAATCGGAACTAAATCTGCGGTTATAGCACTGACCAACTACAGCGAGGAAATCCTGAAGAGTTATCAGAATGAGGAGGAGTGGGCTTTAGTGGTGCAAGGCTTTGACATGAATGCTGATGGGAAGATCGATCACGTGGATATCATTTCGGAAGTAACGACCTAAGAACACTCTTAGGATGTTGGTGCTGGTGCACTCGATAAGGGACCTAGAACATTCACATGCAACATAATTAACTGCTCTTCTTCTCTTTTAACTAGATACCCGGGCAGGTTTATGATTCTATTACCTATCGACACATGTCCGTGAACTACCACTTGCCTCGCTTGATGCGGTGATTTTGTACCGGACTTCTTCATGACTATTGTTTGAAGTCTCCTCTCTAGCAGATCTTCAATCTTGAGATTTAGGATGTCGTCGAGGGAGGCAGATTCACTCACTAGGCCTAGTCTGTTCAAGGACTTTAGCAATCGGCTTTCTTTTTCAGTTCTTGCTTCAGTAGCCAAAGAAAGTAATGCTCGAGCTTGATTTCTAAATCTAGCTACTTCAGTTTGTGCTTTCCAGAGCTCTCGCTTGTTCCGCAAGCCGTATGACCCGAGTGTATAAAGCTCGGCATTCAGTTGATCTGTTGTCCATATTCTTCTTGGTCGATGATAGCTCTTTTTTGGTTTACGAGGATCGCCCATACTCCAGCCGCCTATATCCCTACTTCTTTTCGCTCTCCTTGGAGGGCGCTTCTTTGACTTTAGCAGGCGTAGCAGCAGGAGCGGCAGGCTGAGTAGCCCCGGCAGCTGGAGCCGGAGCCCCGGGTGGTCCTCCTGGCATAGGTCTGGCCAATTTCTTGACACCCACAGCACCGCCTTTTCTGCCTGTGGTCCTTGTGCATTGACCTCTAACCCTTAAACCAAACATATGTCTATAACCGCGCCAACTCATGACAGATTTTTCACGTTCTATATCATTTGAAATCATAAAATCCAAGTCTGAAGTAATAAGGTGCCGGTTAGAGCCGGTCTCCATGTCTTTCCGCCTGTTAAGGTACCAATCTGGCATACCCAATCTTGCCGGATCTCTAATAGCTGACTCGATGTCGGCTAATTCTTTATCTGTTAGAAATCCCAGGCGAATATTAGGATTTATTTTCAATGACTGTAGTAAGACCTGCGCCAGATTATGACCGATTCCTTTAACTATGCTTAAAGC
>CAKOFP010000169.1 GCA_933226995.1 Candidatus Nitrosopolaris rasttigaisensis
AATTACAGCTGGGTTATCAAAGATAAGTTAGCGGGAAGTGGCATACCCATGACTTATTCCCAATTTCTATGGGTACTAGCACATGGGATCAAGACCATAATTACTGTAAGAGAAGTGCCTTTGCCAGCGCACTGGCTTACAAATAATATTAATCATGGAAATAACCTTGAGTATCTCCATTTAAAAGTAGAAGATTACGGTGCTCCGTCTCTTGAACAATTGGATAGTACAGTCGAATATATGAAAAAGCAAATAGTTAGTGGAAAACCTGTTATGGTTCACTGCGCCGCAGGTAAAGGAAGAACGGGTACAATTTTAGCTGCTTATCTGCTCAAAGAAGAAGAAAATTTAGGTGCCGAAAAAGCTATCATAAGGATCAGGAGGCTTCGACCTGGATCGGTTCAATCAGAAACGCAAAAAAAATGTATAGAATCATATGAACAGTACATTAAAAAACGCCCAGACAGTTAGTAGTCTTTTCCCTTTTGTCTTTTTCCTGGCATTACCCCGCATAGAATCGCCACTATATTTTTTCAAGGATTTAAAGTCAACTAATACCTGAGCATCCAAATTGCCCTGCCAAAACAGTGCTGAAATAGTTATTCTCCGTTGGCTATGTTTCTCGTACCACCGAGTTCATAACTTGAGTGCAAAAAAAAATCAAAGGCACCAAGACCAGATCCCTCATTGGAAACATAAGAGAGTCAAGTGGATTATTGATGATTGACGCGCGCAGGTAGTTCGTTTTCAACATTTCTAGATTCGTTGCATGAGCGACTGTTTCACTACTCGCACCTTTTCAAATTTTGTTATCAGAGTAAGTATTCCAGTCCTAATAATTACGACTTGTCCTATTACACGTGGATTTCGAAAAGGTCGACCTGCAAAGTAGCCGGATCGAGGACTCGATCATTAGACCTTATCTTTTATTTGGTTTTGCCAGGACGTTTTGTTCGAATGTTGGTAGTGTCTTCGAAATGCTATCGAGATACATTTGCACGTGAGGTTCTGCAATCCACATCTTTTCATTTTCAAATAGATATCCGTATCTTTGTGAGCTTCCTATTTTTTCACGTGATCTAAGGACATCAAGATACCGGTTAGAGATTGTAGATTCATCAAACCCATGTTTTCTAGCAATTGCGTCGACTTCGTTATGCATACCTGAACCGTGCTGCGCCGCTTCCTTTATACGGTATGCGATATTTCTAGGAATACCCAACCTTTGAGCTAATTTTCGATGAACATGTTTGCCAAACGTATCTTCTACGCCCTTCACATTCAATTTCAAATCCATCTGCATCGAGAGTCTGATTACTTTCATGTCAAGAAATGGCTCGCGCATCTCTATACTATGTGCCATCGTAATTTTGTCCTCTCGCTCTAGAGTTTCTCTGTAAAGCAAAAGCAAATCTTCCGTCATGTGTTCCCTTAATTTTTGATATCCTTCTTTTTCGAGTACATTTGCATACCATGGATAGCCACCAAAAAGCTCATCTGCTCCTTGACCTGTGAGCATTACGTTGATTCCATCCTCGTGTGCAAGCTTTACGGCAGCATAGACTGGGATTGCGACCTCTATCTGTCCAGCGTTTGTGTCTTCAATAGTGTCGATAATCTCTGGTATCAATTGTTCTACTTCATCGTTTGTCAGTTCATTAACTCTCAACTTAAGATCTAATTTCTTGGCTATTTGTCGAGCGAATACAATATCGCTTGAGCCATGAACTCCGCCCGTATAACAAACAACCTCCTTGACCATATTCTTCGCTAACCACGCAATAATTACACTGTCAATTCCGCCCGAGAAGATTATCCCAACTCTATTAAAATCTTGAGTGCGCTTCTTCATCGATGAGAGCAATGCTTTTTCGTATGCCTCGACTGCAGAAGTAAGTGTTTTATAGACAATCCTAGCTGAACGTATAGGAGGATGGGATACTTGGATTTCTTGTAACCTATCATTTGGTTTGATAATTACTGCGCATCCTGGCAGGACTCTGTTTGTTGGTTCCTTTATTCCTATTTTCCACAAGGCCTTACGCTCAGATGCGAAGGCGACTAGGCGATCATTTTCGCCATAATATATCTGTCTTACACCCATTCTATCTCTGACCAAAGCCATAGTTCCTGTTTGTTCGTCTTTGATAACGATAGCGTAAACCCCATCAAGTTCTGCAACGGTCTTCTTGATCGCATACAGGAGATCGTTATTTCTTTTAAAGTGATCTTCTAACAAATGAACAATGACTTCACTGTCTGTTTGAGTGGCAAACTTATGGTGTTTGATTAAGCGCTTTCGAATTCTTTTATAATTGTATATCTCTCCATTATGCTCTATGGTCAATCTTCCATTACAACTACTAAATGGCTGGTGTCCGCAAGTACCACCCACAATGGCAAGCCTCACATGGCCTAAGGCGCTATCTCCCGAAATTTTATGATATTTTAAATCCGAAAAGGAGTCCGACTGTACTACATGTCGATTCGCTGCGATTCCTGCTCCGTCCGGACCCCGATTTATCATACAAGAGAGCATAGATCCGATGAGAGGCACGACGTTTTCACCCTTTTTACTCAAAATGCCTACTATTCCACACATGTTATTGTCATCCCAATTTAGCGGACCAAGAACCGTTGTCTACGGATAGACAACTGACTCTGCTCCAATAACAATAGATTGCTTATAACGACTTAAAAGCCTTTTTACAGAATGCTTATTTATCAGCACAGCTATTGCATGGTTTTGTGAGCGAGAGGACTTCAGTAGAGCGTTATCAACTAGTCCAACATGGTCGATTAATTCAACTTCGTGGAGGTCACTATCCAACAAAGGCAGTCTGCTGGGAGCTATCGTTCAGAACTAGCTTTAGATTGTATAAAACTATACCTATTTATGGCTTTTATAACTTTAGCACAATTAATCAAGTAAAAGTAAGATAAATGGGTGCATTTGTAAGAATATAAAGGAAAAAGAAAAAATGTTTTCAAAATTTTTCTTGCTTCAATTTTAACACCTGTACCTATTACGTAATGGCTTGCCTATCTATTGACAGGATGAGATATTGAACTAGGGTCATCGTTTCTATCCTTTTTTGCAGTTGGTCTAAGCAACAGATTAGTGCACATTATTAAACAAAGCTGGATTGGATTAAATAGCTTAATCTAGTTGAGATACTAACGTACGAGATCAACACGCGCAGTGAACTGTCCTGTGTGGTACGTTGATGATTTGACTCAATGGCTCAATTGGTGACAAATGGCAAATGGTAGTAGTAGTTCGAAAAACGTTGATCTGAAATGATATAGAAGGGTATCTTGAGAAAATAAAGTATAGCAGGGAAATATTGTGAAACATTACTTGAAGCATATTGGGCTTTACTATGGCAATTTATAGCGATGTCGCTAGAAAAAATAGGAAGTGACGGCATGCCTTTTTAGACGAGCGCACGAGAGACATTCTGACTGCGAGAACGTAATAGTGGTGAGACTAGTGGCAATTATATTTTTACGGAAGGTTATACCTTGAAAAAAAAGTCTTCTAATTGGCACCCGAATAGAAGTAATATGATGCTAACTGTCCCCTAATAAACGACAGGTGTCAAACTCGCTGATCTAAATGTTTATGCCGTATCGTGGCAAGGCTACAAAGGTAATGATCCTATGTAACTATTCATCCCAAAATGCTGATAACAATTTTCTCTCCCCATAATAAAGAGCACGTTGATCGTTTTGCATTTCTTGTTGTTTTTTCTGCTGCGAGTTTTTTAGAAACTATTTTTATTTGTTTGTTTATTTAGCTATTAACTAGAATGAACGAAACTTATTGCACGATCATGTAGAATTTTTGCGAACTGGTGCATATCAACATTTTTGAAGGAGTTAATATTTTTTAATAAATCTGGCTCTCGTCCTTCCTGTATTATTTCTCTTCCGCGTAGCTCTTCACTGATTTTATCTCTTAGTCTTGGGGGACATATCTTGCTGTGGTAAATGCTACCAAGTGATCCATTAAACATTTCCTTCAAGTGATCCTCGCCCTTTTCTTCATGAAAATGTGGATTCCGCGTTTCTACCTGCAATACTTCTATGCCTTTATCCATAGCGTCTTGATTTTCTGTTGGTAAAATTCCTCCAAATTCTTCCAGTATGTTCACTATCTCGTACGGCTCCACAGAAAAACCGGATGAATAGGTTAAAAGCTCTGCTAATTTCATAGACATGCAATGTTCGCCTGAATTTCCTGTGCGCATAACTTCAGTTTCAAAGCCGGTGTAGTATGATACCAATGAATTAAGATATTGATTTGTTATTTCAGACACTCTTCCCCATTTTGAAAAATATAGTCCACTCTCAGACACTTTTGGTTTGTAAATCCATGAGATACGAACCATTGTATATGGTGTGTTAGACATTGCGATACCGGAGGCAAATATTTTTACATATTCGTTCACAGCTCCAGGTACGTAATTATCAGCGTCGATAAATCCAACATATTCCTTTCCTGCCATCTTTGCAAGCAGCATTCCAGTAACCATTCCCTCCGCCTTACCGTTCCTCACTATATCATCTGGACCAAATACACTGGTATACCCAACCTCTTTTAAAGCATCAGATAATCCAGGGTCCTTTTGATGCAGGATTAATGTATTTTTTCCAACAAATTGATTGAATTGCTCAAGTGCCTCTTTTTCTAGTTTAAACCTGTCTACTGGTTGCCTTGGACTATTAGAAACAATAATTGTTAAACAATCATGGGGTATACCGCTCAACACCCCCTCGAGTAACTTTAAGCGTTCTCCTTTAATGGGTATAACAATAGCCATTTTCCTTTCAATTTCTGAAATCTCTACATTTCCCACACTCCGAATGGCTTCAGATGCTGGCCTACCGTCGTTAAATCCAGAATCCAGCTCGTAAACACGCTGAACACCGTGAAGACTAATGGCTCCAAACCTTTCCGTGTACCTCGGCAGGTCAAGTTTCATACAAAAGTAATCATTACCGTGATTGTTTATATTTATTGAGGGTCTAGCGCCAGTAATGAATTATCATATAACGCTAATCTTAGATCTCTATTGGAATAAAGTTTTGATTTGCTTAAATAACAATAACCAAAATCGGATCAGTAACGACAACCACCACCCCAGGAGTTAGCATATCTCGTCTTGACTTATTGCACACTGAGTTTTGGTGTCACTGCTTAGTGTTGCCCATTGTTTGGAGGGAGTTACTGTTGATAGTAGAAAATAATATTATCTAGACAAGATCATTCCTTGTCTATGAATTCGTCTGGACTCGGTGGTTCTGGATTTAGACCTTTCCTCTTCCTTGTTTCTCCCACCAAAGTTCTGAATATTGATTGTGGGACGGGCTGCCATGCCTTAAAGTATGTATTCCACAATGCCTTGCCGGCCGTTCCACCCCGCATCACCTCAGATAGATCAAACGTCTCTGACGCTGGTACTTCGCCTTGTATAATCGAAATTAAACCCTTTTGCTCCACATTTAGCAACTTCCCTCTTTTTCCCGATAGGATACCTGCCACTGTACCAATCTGTTCCTGAGGACACTTAATCTCTATACCCAGAATAGGCTCAAGAAGCACAGGATCTGCAATCAGCATTGAACCCAACATAGATCTTCGAGTAGCGGGCATTAATTGGGCTAAACCCCTGTGCGCCGGGTCCTCGTGAGGAACAAAGTGATGTAAAACAAACTTCACACCCCTTACGGTTTCATGAGCTATTGGACCAGAATAAATTACGTCCTCAAAACCTGATTTAATGGAGTCCATAGATTCCTGGATAAATTGGACACCCTTCGTTTCATCAAGCAATACGTTGCCACTTACATCTACTGCGGCGACATTCCGTGCTTCATCCGCATTCCAACCCTTTTCTCGAAGAACCTTGGCCATTTCCTTCTTATCCATATCCTCTCGGATATGGCGTGTCCTAATCAATTCGATTATGTCTTCACCAAGTGGCTCGACACGCATAAAGATCTTATTGTGCTTATTGGGCGACTTGCTCATGATTGGTCCTGCTTTTGCACGAATTGTTTCTCTATAATTGATTAATGGCTGACTAGTAGTGATGTCAAGTCCCGCTTCCTGCAAAAGTGACGTCGCGATTTCTAGATGCAACACTCCCATTCCGGCCATCAGAGTTTCGCCGGTTTCTTCGTTAATCTTGACAATAAGATTTGGATCTTCCACAGTAATTCTTCTTAACGCCTCAACAAGCTTGGGCAGATCCTTTGGATGCTTTGGCTCTACCGCAATTGTAACCACCGGTTCTGAGACGTATTTTATCGATTCAAATGCCGGAATATTTTTTACAGTAGAAATTGTTTCGCCTGCGATAGCATAATCGACACCTAACAGAGCAGGAATATTACCAGCAGGCAATATACTTACTACCTCTCTAGTATTTCCCATGTAGATATTTACTGATTGAATTTTTCCTGGCCTTTTTGCGTCTATCAGGTAGATTTCGTCGCCATCCTTAACAGTTCCGGAAAAGAGTCTGCCTGTTGCAACTCTGCCGGCTTGAGGATCTACATTGATTGTTGTAACCATCATAACAGCAGGCCCCTTATCGTCGCACGTTACGAGAGATCTGCCAATATCGGATTCTAAATCGCCACCCCAGATCTTGGGAATTCTATATCTCTGGGCTACATGAGGTGGCGGATGGTGTTGGACAACCATCCCTAGAACCGCATCATGTAATGGTGCTCTTTCGGCTAGCAATTTTATAAGATTAGGATCTTCTGAGGTATATGCATCGTAGACATCCTTGAAAGTGATACCTTTTTTTTGGGCCATCGCGAAGTTAAAGCCCCATCTGTCTTTCGCAGAACCAAATGCAACGCTATTGGATTGAATACTAACCTTCCATTTTTCTTTAAGTTCTTTTTCAGCATATATATCAACAAGTCTATTGAATTCAGCGATTATATTCGAGAGCCATTTTTGCATTGCCACCGGGTCTAACCTTAATTCCTTTACTAACCTGTCAATTTTGTTAATGTAAAGCACAGGCCTTACTCGTTCTTCGAGGGCTTGTCTTGTTACTGTTTCTGTCTGAGTCATAATTCCTTCTACGGAATCAGAGACCACCACTACACCATCGATTGCTCTGAGCGCTCGGGTGACCCTACCTGTAAAGTCAATGTGGCCGGGCGTGTCAATCATATTAATTACATATTCCTTGCCTTCACTTTCATAGAATAGTGTAACGTTAGCCCCGCGAATAGTCATTTGTCGGTTTTGTTCAAGTTTCATCGAGTCGAGTGCGAGAGCCTGACCTGCAACCGAAGGGGAAATAATACCTGAGGCAGCCAAAAGACTGTCACTCATGGTAGTCTTGCCGTGGTCAACATGAGCGATAACACCAAAGTTACGGATTTGTTCTTTATTACCGATAATTCTCAAAATATCCTGAGTAGATTTGAATTTTGGCATATATAGTCGAAAAAAATTCGATGTAGGACTATTAAACGTTCCTTAGTAGTAGGAGATAGCTGTACGGCTTCTTTTGTTACGATAAATAGACGCATCCGCTGAGCGAGGGAAATGATTCCGAGATAGCACGGAACAGGAAAATTTATGACTCCAGTGGCCATGATTAGCAATGCAAAATGTGGGTTATTTTACCTAGGAAGTGTTAGTGATGCACTACCCGCTCATGTAAGGGACATAAAATAACTATAGCTTCGAAAAAAAGTGGATCGAGATTATAGGTGTACCCTGGTACGGACTTACATTAATAATTCGAGAACCCATTGCAATGGAATCGTAGTAAATTTCATATTATATAACATATTATTGAAATATCTCTCAAACAATATTAATATTTGAAGCAGGATTATAGAAATTGAAGTCAAGTCTAAAAATGGAGATTATGTTATATAAAGCATGCAGTGCATGTGACCATACCTCGCACATAGGACTGCATGCGATGTTTTTAAAGAGCACATCTTTTTGGGTCTTATTTGATGATGAATGACGATGCGTATGCACGTGTATTAGGTTTGGAGTATATGCCGCAACGATAGAAATGAATAAATGAATCCAAAGAAAGAAAGTCAGTATGATAGTTTTTATTGTAACCCATATCAGAACAGAAAATATTGCCCTGTAAAATGTATTCCAGTGTTGATTTAGTCTATGAGGGAGATAACGTTAGGTCACACTCCTGATGCTGATGATGCTTTCATGTTTTACGGTATCGAAGCAGGTAAAGTAAAATCTCCGCATTTTAAAATCAAACATGTTATAGAAGATATTGAAACTCTTAACAAACATGCCTTAAATCATGAGCTCGACGTCACCGCAATTTCAGCTCATGCGTTCGCTTATTTGAAGGACTACACTATATTACGTAGTGGAGCAAGCTTTGGCTTTAACTACGGTCCAGTCGTAGTATCAAAAAAAGAGCTGTCACTTTCTCAATTAAAGGAATGTACAATCGCAATACCAGGCAAGATGACGTCTGCCAATTTATTACTAAATCTAGTTCTCGGAAAATTTAATGAGCAGGAAATAAATTTTCAGCTAATTCCTGATGCTGTTCTGTCCGATAAAGTCGATGCAGGTTTGGTTATTCATGAAACGCAGATTACCTATTATAAGTCACACTTATACAAAATACTTGATCTGGGAGCCTGGTGGCATACCGAAACCAATGGACTGCCGGTGCCACTAGGGATCAATGTCGCAAGTATCAAATCAATGACTATTGAAGAAATTAGAAGGTTTAACAATCTTTTTAAAGCTTCAATCCTTTATGGTCTCAAACACACAAATGCTGCGGTAGATTATGCTATGAGGTATAGCAGAGGGCAACCAAAACATGTTATGACGAAGTTTATCAAGATGTATGTAAATGATATCACTGTTGACATGGGAGCTGATGGTGAAAAAGCTATCAAGAAAATGTTCAAAATGGCACAGGAGAAAGGAATACTTCCGTTGATTTCACAATTGAATTTCGCTTGAATTCCAGAACTTCACACACATCCACATGTTCGAATTGGCATTATATCCATCATTCCATCAAGGTTGTCAATATAGAATGTCTCCTCAATCAATCCTCAATTAAATCTTCTAATTATATTAAAGAATGTATCTCTTTGAACAGCCTCTCTCTTAATTTCCTTAATCAAACTAACTAACTCTTGAATAGAAGTACCTGTATCTTTACCAGCAGCCCTGAATATTTCCTCCGAATACGCAGTTCCCACCATATCGTTGCCTCCATATGACAATGCGACCTGAGCCAATTTTTTACCTAATGCAACCCAATACACCGACACGTTATTGAGTACATTTGCTAGCAACAGCCTCGACACCGCGATAACCCTCAAGTCATATGTTGAAGGACTTTCCGTCTTGATTATGTTGCTCTTTTCTAGCTCAGTATTCTCTAAGCTAAACTTTAAAGGAATAAAGGTAGTAAAGCCCCGTGTCTTTTTATGAAGTTCTCTGATTTGTAAAATATGGTCAACAACGTGCTCAGGCTTCTCTACATGACCGAAAAGCATTGTGCAGTTACTCTTCAATCCTAGCTCATGGGCTTGACGGGCAGTATCAAGCCACTCTTCACTAGAACATTTTCCTCTTACTATTATATCTCTCACCTCTGGATCAAAAATCTCGGCTCCTCCGCCAGGTAGGGCATCTAGGCCGGCCGCTTTCAATCTGAGCAATACTTCCTTTACTGAATTTCTAGTTAGCCTGGAGATAAAGAAAATTTCTGCCGGTGTCAATGCTTTAATTACAATGCTAGGAAACTCTGCTTTTATCGCTCTCATCATATTCTCGTAGTAATCCAAACCAAGCTTTGGATGAAAGCCACCTACTATATGCAGTTCCGTGCTTCCCATTTCTTTTATTGCGATTCGAGCTCTTGTCAATATCTGCTCGGTGCTCAGAGTAAACGCGTCTGCATCATTGCCCTTTCTGTAAAATGCGCACAAAGGGCAACTGGCGGCACAAACATTGGTGTAATTTAAGTAATATGAAGCAACAAAAGTGACACTATTTCCCTTAAGATATTTGCGAATATTATCAGCAGCGGCGCCCAGCAAAAAAAGGTTTTCCTCATTCATGAGCTGGAGCCCATCCTTATACGATAATTCTTGGCCCGCCATTGCCTTTTCCAATGCAGGTGTTCCTACTCCATCGCCACCTCCCACACTTTTTAGCAAACTGGCACTATCTATGAAGTCCAGATATAATATGTGTTGCAATGTTAAACTTCGTCCAGTTTTAAAGCAAAAGAGAATAGGATAGCGCTTGTAAGGAATAAATAGCATTGATAGTCCACACAGATATGTTAATATTGCACAATACGAGCGGCCTAGTACACCATTTAATTACAAAGTCTGATGTCGCCGACATTTTGCATAATGCGCTAGACTCCCATATTCTTGGTCTGGATGAATGCATAAGGCTTTTCAAATCCAACGACATTTACCCAATTGCCATGGTAAGTAATATACTTAGACAGCGACTCTATGGAAATACCGTTACGTTTGTTAATAATATTATATTGAACTATACTAATGTCTGTATAACTTATTGTAAATTTTGCGCATTCTATCGTCCAGTGGGACATGAAGAAGCTTATACCTTATCTTTAGATGAAATTGTGAGGCGTGTATTAGTGTCTAGAGAGATGTTTGGTATTACTCAAGTGCTGATTCAAGGAGGACATAATCCGAATTTGAAACTGGAATTTTACGAGGACGCCTTCAAAGCGATAAAGACAAGATGCCCTGAAGTCGGAATTCATGGACTTTCTGCATCTGAAATCGATACTATCGCAAAGGTAGAGAGAAGTAGCACTAAAGAAGTCCTTGCAAGACTAAAAAGTGCAGGGTTGGATTCCCTTCCAGGGGCGGGTGCCGAAATTCTAGATGACGATGTGAAAGCAGAGATCAGTCCTCTCAAAATCAAAAGTCACGAATGGCTTAGAATAATGGAAGAGGCGCATGAATTAGATATAAAGTCCTCCGCTACAATGATGTATGGAACGGTAGAAACCGAAGAACAACGGGCCCGACATATTATGAAAATTGCAGAACTACAAGAAAAAACTAGAGGTTTTATGGCATTTATCCCATGGAGTTTTGAGCCCAACAAAACTCGGATACAGGCAGAGGGCCTTATAAGATATTCAGCAGGAGGATTTAATCTGTTAAAGATGATCGCCATTTCAAGAATAATCTTTAATGGTGTGATAGATCATCTTCAATCCTCTTGGCTTACAAACGGCATTGGCATGGCTCAGCTTGCACTAAATTACGGCGCTGACGATTTTGGTGGCACTCTGATCGGTGAAGAAGTAGTAACCGCTACTGGGTCCAGATCGACTGAACTAAGTGCGCATAAAATTATAGATGCTATTAAACAAATTGGTTTTGAAGTCGCGGAGAGGGATAACTTCTATCAGACTATAAAAAATTATTAAACTAACATCAAAGTGTGTCAACCAGCTTACGACAATTAGTCAAAACTGGCTAGATATACCTTTAAATTGGCAATATCTGTAGTTTCATGCTATATGGTAGATGGATAAATGCCAGTAGGCATTGATGATCTGGCTATATATATCCCAAAGCTGTATATAGACTATAAGGATTTTGCTGAGGCAAGAGGAATTGACCCTCGCAAGTTAGAGTATGGCATTGGAGTAAAGAAGATGGCTCTGGTCGATACAAATCAAGATCCAGCTTGTATGGCCGCCAATGCTTGTTTGAAATTAATGCAAAAAAACCATCTGCACCCTGAGGATATAGGTAGAATGTATGTAGCTACAGAGTCTGGCCTTGACGAATCTAAAGCGATGAATTCTTTTGTGATAGGAATGCTAGAACAAGTTTACGGAGAAAGTTCCTTCGAACACGCCGGCGGAATTGAGTGCAAATTTGCATGTGTAAGTGGATCATATGCGCTTTACGATAATACAAATTGGATTAGGGCAGACGAAAATAATGGTAAAGCTGCCATAGTGATTGTGAGTGATATTGCTAAATATGATATTGGCTCTGCTGGGGAATATACACAAGGTGCAGGTGCAGTTGCTATGCTGATAAAAGAGAATCCCAGATTACTTGCTTTTGACCAAAAAGTTACTTCCACAATTATCAGTAATGAATATGATTTTTACAGACCATGTGGAAAGGATACGCCTGTAGTTAATGGAACTTACTCTAACTTATTATATTTAATTCAAGTGAGGAAGGCCTTTGATAGTTATAAAGAAAAAGCTATCAGGACTGGTTTGATTCGACTGAAAGATGGGGAATCCATAACAGATCACATCGATTTATTCAGTGTTCATCTTCCTTATAGACGAATGGGTGAAAAGGCGCTGGCATATTTGTTAAGACATGAGTGGAGGTATCTCCCGCGGTGGAATAAGGTCATAAAAGAAGTGGGATTACAAGAAACAGTCCCCAAAGACCCCAGAGGCACCATTGAATCAATTTTGGCTGACACTGAATTTATGAAAGCTGACGAAAGATTCAGGCGAGCATTTATGCAAACATCTTTCTATAATGAAGTTTTTGAAAAGAAAATGGTGAGCTCACTTGAAGCGTCGACCATAATCGGCAATCTGTACACTGCGTCAATGTATATGGGTTTTAGAAGCTTATTGGAATTTGAATACAAGAAGGGCACTGATCTTGAGAGGAAGAGAGTAGGGTTTGGATCATACGGTAGTGGTAGTAGCGCGATGGTATTTACTGGCGTGATTCAGTCTGAATACAAGGAAATCGTAGATGGGATGAATCTCGAGGAAGAAATAGGACCTAGAAAAAAGATTTCAATTGACGAATATGAAAGTCTTCGCGGAAATGAAAGAAATTTCGATACCTCTCTTTTGCCTGTCCACAAGGAGTTCGTCCTAGTAAAAATAGGTGGCACCACAGCAGATAAGGCAGGGTTTAGAGAGTATAACTTTACCAACTAAAGGTATCATGATCATGGTAGCACGTGGTACATGCATGCGTGATATATAGCACCTATACGAGTCCCTTGGCTGTTGCTTTCTGTGAGATTTGCTATTAGAAATTATGTTAACTAACGATTCTGAATTCGACTCCTTTTGCCTCTAGAAAGTCGATTAAGCGTTTTGCATGATTTGCATTTTCCATTTCAAGACTTAAGTATACACCCGCAGTTCCTGCAGAAATATTGGGACTTAATCTATCATGGTCGACTTCGACAATATTAACACTTAGTTCCGCAATACTATCCACTATAGTCTTCAATGCTCCGGGTCTATCTGGTAACTGGATAAAAATTTTAAGCATCCTTCCCATATGCATAAGACCCTTTGCTACTACTTGTCCAAGCAGATACATATCCACGTTACCCCCAGATAGCAAGGTTATAACATTCTTATCTTTGTTTGGGTGACCGTTTGAAATTAAATAGGCGAGGCTAGCTGCCCCCGCAGGTTCTACAACCAGTTTTGCTCTTTCCATGAGCAAAAACATCGTTTCAACTATCGATGAATCCTCGACTAATCTTAGGTCGTCTAGGTATTTGCTTGCTATTTCGTAGGTGAGTTTGCCAGGTGATTTTACGGAGATGCCATCTGCTATGGTATATCCTGCTTTTACATGTTGCAAAGAGCCTTTGGCTAGAGATTCTTTCATAGCAGGAAATGCTTTGGACTCTATCCCAACAATTTTTACATTGGGATTTTTTGCCTTTATTGCTATTGCGACACCCGCAGCAAGCCCCCCACCACCCACGGGCAAATAAACTTCGTCTATTTCACGGAGATCCTCCAACAATTCCAGACCGATTGTTCCCTGACCAGAAATTATTTGAGCGTCATCAAAAGCATGAATGACCGTGCGTCCCTCCTCCTTTGCTATTTCCTGTGCTGCAAGCCAGGATTCCTCATAATCTAACCCACGTAGAGTTACCTTCGCTCCATATGATTTTGTAGCAGCTACTTTCGCCGGAGACGCATTCTTCGACATCACTATGGTACATGAAATATTCTTTTTCAATGCAGCATATGCAACTCCCTGCGCATGATTGCCTGCCGAAGCAGCAATGACGCCGTACTTGCGCTCTTCATTCGATAACATGTCGAGTTTAACAAATGCTCCACGCACTTTAAACGAACCCGTTTTTTGCAAAGATTCAAGCTTAAGAAAGATGTTTGTACCTGTTAATTTAGAAAACGTGTCAGATCTTTGCAATGGTGTTTTTCTGACAGCTCCGTTTAGCAAGTCCCTTGCTTTGAATATATCTTCAATAGTAGGGAATTCGTGCTTCTCATTTGCACCCCGTATATGCCCGGCCTTCAACTATGATCTGACAATTGAATCCACTAAAGTGCCATAATTATAATATTGTGATTGGTTTAACTGACAAAAAAGTGATATTACCTCGCTTAGTTCTGAAATGAGGTACAGATACATTGTCATCATCTTCGAGGAGGAAAATTCAGATGCCCGCAGCGGCTCGAACAGGATTAGCCTTGTTAATAGTAGGAGCTATATTTGTGGGAGTGGGAAGCTATACGCATAGAGGCGGATTTTCGCTTTATGGACTCCCGATGGTCATGGTAGGGTTTTCATTATATTTAGTTTCATCTATTATTACTGCGAGGAAAAGGCAATAGGCCAAGTAGTAACAGGGATAACGAGTTGAGTGGTAAGAGTAACAATCAATAATATTTGTTATTGATCGATCAAGCAAATTGCCGGTTTGAAGGGTCTAGCAAATTTTGCTTTGTGCTTTGGATCGTATTCTGACTGATCAGCATCATCTTCTGAATATACCAATATCTCAGCATGCTCGTTTCC
>CAKOFP010000170.1 GCA_933226995.1 Candidatus Nitrosopolaris rasttigaisensis
CCACAAATGTGGCCACTGTTTAAGAAATATCAGATTGGCGAATCTCTAATCCCTAAAAAATACAGAGAAATGATGATGCTGGCTTCAGCCGCTGCTACAAAATGTCCATACTGTCAGACTTATCACAGAGAGGTTGCAAAAATGTTTGGCGCTACAGACCAAGAGTTAAGCGAATTGGCTGTGGTCGTAGCTGAAAGCGCTTTTTGGAGTAATATATTGCATGTACAAAATTATGATTACAATACTTTTGTTAAAGAGCTTCAACAGATCGGAGAACATATGTCAAAACAAAAATAGTCAAAAACGGCTTCTAGGATAGAGTAGCATATCGTAGAAGGAAAGCAGCATTGACAGGTATACTGATACGTCCACTTAGAGAAAGTGATATTTCTAAGGCCGATCATGTCTTTAGATTGGCTTTTGGTACTTTCATTGGTTTAGAAGATCCATTGACATTCTTTGGTGATGCAGAATTTATACGCACACGATTTATGGCTAATCCATCAGGGTCCTTTGCAGCTGAAGTTAATGGTGAGCTTGTAGGATCAAATTTTGTAGCTAATTGGGGTAGCGTTGGTATTTTCGGACCATTAACAATTCGTCCGGATTTCTGGGATAAAGGAGTAGCCAAGCAGTTGCTCAAATCAACTATGGATTATTTTGAAAAATTAGGTACTAAGCATATTGGTTTGTTTACCTGGGCACAGAGTCCGAAGCATCTGGGATTATATCAAAGATTTGGCTTTTGGCCACGATTCCTTACTGCGATAATGGCTAAACATCTAGAGGATGATGGAGAAAGTTTCGCCGATCAAGCAATAATGCCAGATGCGGAGAAGACTTCGTTGCAATGGTCCTTATATTCTGAGGTAACAGCGGAAGATCGAAGAGGATGTCTCAATGGCTGCCGTAACTTAACTTCCGCCATATATGATGGATTGGATGTGCAACATGAAATCAACGCAGTTGATACTCAACGTCTGGGTGATACGGTTCTCCTTTGGCATCACGAAAGCAGAAGAAGGCTGGTAGGCTTGGCATTATGCCATTGCGGAGCGGGTACCGAGGCTGGAAGTGGAGCATGCTACATCAAGTTTGGCGCAGTACTCCCAGGGGCTAATGCTGCTATCTATTTTGATAAGCTCGTACATGCTTGTGAAACATTTGCGAAGGCAGAAGGTGTTCCCCGTCTTGTAGCAGGTGTTAATACTGGAAGACATGAAGCATACCGTAAAATGATATCATTAGGTTTTCGCAATGAAATTCAAGGTGTAGTCATGGATAGACCGAATGAACCTGCCTACAATAAACCGGAGGTTTACCTGATTGATGACTGGAGATAAAAAAATTGATACTACTCCCTGATGATACTAAGTTTACTTCGGATTCATAATCAGCTGATGAATAAATTACCGCTTTGATTCATATATCAACTGAAATAGAGATTTGAATACCTTGAAATAGTTGAATTTACGCCTTATTATGAAGGTGCTGATCTTCTCGTTTTCTTTTTTAAAATCGAGTAGTTGTCTAAAGCGTTTCGGGCCTTTAGACTTCAAAATAGGAAAATATGAATTTGACGACAAGACAATACGAACAAGGAGTATATTTAGCCAAAAAGAAGACAATAAGTATCTAACATGACCTCAAACTGGAAAACACTACAAAGTGACTTAATTTTCCAAAATCCGTGGATTGAATTGTATCAAGACAAAGTTGAAATAGGGACCGGAAAAATGATGCATTACACCTGGTATAAATCTTCAGATGTTGCTGTTATCGTTCCGTTTCTTGACAACGACACCTTAGTTTTGATAAGGCAATACCGATATCCATTACACAAAGTATTACTTGAATTTCCCGCAGGTCATATAGAGAATTATGAGGATGCTGAAAAAGCAGCTAGACGTGAATTATTAGAGGAAACTGGTTACCTTGCCGATGAGATCGAAGAACTGTATGCATATCATCCATCAGTTAGCATATCAAAACAACTTGTTCATATCTTTAGAGCAAAGGCCTTGTTTAAAGGGGAGGCTAAACATGATACCATGGAAGACATAAGAACGATTGAAATTGTATCCGTTAAAAAATTACAAGAAATGGTAAGAGAAAGGAAAGTTGACAGTGCTGGAACCTTAATTGCGTATCTTATCTGTTGCACTGGAATGCTATGATTTGATGATACAGATCGACTGTCGAGACTAATTGAGACATTTTTTTGCCAATTGAGTATGTAATCAGATCCAATCGAGAAGATTTTTTGAAACCTATACACACCGAATAAGTCAATTTAATTTATTTTAACGCAAGTAAATCGTAATAATTCTTAGTCTTGTTCTCTTGCAAAATCTGTCTTATGGAGGTGTGAAACTCTTTTCTATTTTGATGCACAATTTTCTATCATGAAGGTAACGTATCATTGCCTTCCGTGTAACAAGGAGTTTATTGGTATGCAAACGGCGAAAGAGCATATCGATTCAACTGGCCACGAGCTTATGGAGAGGCAACATTCAAGCGTACAACCAGATTATAAGCAATAAATCCGGCGGTGATTCAAGATTCTAAACTCGAGTAGTGGGGGAGGACTTATCCTAGTATATCATGCACTCCGTCACCATACCCGTCAATATATCCGTTACAGAAATCCTTTGAAGGTGTGCTTGGGCAATCGTAATTAAATGCATGTATATCGTGATTACTTGACTCCCAATCATGATTCGAATTGTTGACACCTCGTGAATAACCTAGATTGTACGATACTCCAAGGTTGTACCCAGGTACATACCCATTACAGAACGTTTTAGAATGTCCTAAGGGACAAGAATTATTGAATTGGTGGTGTTCATTTACTGCATTATTGTATCCATCATGATTTCCTACGTCGTAGCAAGCGGGAAATCCTGGCTGACCGCAATGGGTGGGATCCGTAACACCCCGTATATACGCTCTTCCATTGCCACCACTTCCGTATTCATATCCGTTACAAAATGCCTGGCTATGACCTGTTGGACAACTTGTCCCGAGGGCATTCGTTCCGGCTTGATAGCCTAAAGTATAACAGCTAGGCCACATCGGTTGATCGCAATGCGTCGTATTTCCTGCCCCTGCATTCCACCCAACACAATATTTTGCGCTATGACCACCAGGACAACCAGTGCCAATATGGGTCTTTCCAGCTTGGTAGCCTAAACTGTAGCAAGATGGATATCCAGGCTGATCGCAATGTGCAGCTTCTTGTTGAGAAGACACCCCTGGATTGTTATTATTAATAGTTGGACCTCCAGCTGCTACCGTATATGCA
>CAKOFP010000171.1 GCA_933226995.1 Candidatus Nitrosopolaris rasttigaisensis
CATCCATACATGACAGGAACGCTGAAAGTACAATAGAAAAAATACCCGATTCAAGTTATTTGCTAGTGTTTTTGTTCTAGCATATGGCTTTCACAGCAGGGAGCGATGGTCTCAGTACAGGATGGATCTTACTCCTGAAGGAAGTCGTGCCAGAGGAAATTGACTACAAGGCCACGCCATTAATTATCCGATCAAGCTTCACAGCTGAACATCCACATTCCTGGAAAATCATATATATGGGCTAAAATTTTAGCAGGAATAACCCACACTAGAAGGCTAAGCGCATTTGTGATTGATGGAAGTTTTGTAGATTTTCTAATAAGAAACGTAGCGTCGCCAATGCACCTGGGACATTTGTTAGGACAAGCAAATATCCTTAGATTATATACACCTTAAGGTAAAGATATTACAATGTCGTTCTTAGAAGCAAAAGATTTGCACGCTAGCATAGAGGGCAAAGAAATTCTGACAGGCCTCAATCTTGTAATAAACAAGGGTGAAGTTCACGCCCTTATGGGCCCAAATGGTTCCGGGAAGAGTACGTTTGCAAACGTATTGCTCGGACACCCAAAATATACTGTTACCTCAGGCGACATACTTGTCAAAGGTCAAAGCCTTCTGAATCTATCAACAGATGAAAGAGCAAGGAAAGGTATCTTCCTTGGCTTCCAATATCCGATCGAAATTGCGGGGGTCGGCTATAGTCACTTCTTAAGGAATGCTTACAATACTTTAACCAAAACATTAGGAGAAGAACAGAAGAATAGAGAGGTTTTTCTGACTGTAAGAGAATTCCACGAATATGTAAAGAGAAATTTGGATTCTGTTGGTTTAGATCCAGCGTTTCTCAGTAGATATCTCAACGAAGGATTTTCTGGGGGAGAGAAAAAAAGGTCTGAGGTAATGCAGATGTTGGTCCTTAAACCAAATGTCGCAATTCTTGACGAGCCGGATTCGGGCCTAGATATTGATGCCGTGAAGTCTGTAGCAGAGGCAATCAACAAATTGATAGATACTGGGGCGGGAGTTGTTGTAATTACGCATTATGCACGGATCCTCAGATACTTGTCAAGATTAGATCATGTTAACGTTATGGCAAAAGGCAGAATAATTAAGTCAGGGGATAAAGGACTGTCAGAAGAACTCGAAACCAAAGGCTATGGATGGCTCGGATTAGAAGAAAACTAGGCTTCCAATAGGGATTGTACTTTCCCATAGTAAAATTACCCGGATCTAGTTTTAAATATAGTTTGTACATTTTATTATCAAATGGCCTCGGGAGGGGAAATCCAAGACGGAACACGATCGCCATCATCCTTATCTTCGTCAGTAACACCAATTTACCTAAATTTTTCATTCTTTAAGGTTGATGCAAAGTGGAGATGGCTTAACGATATAGCAAAAGGCGAGGCCGCCAAGGAGTTTTCAATCTTAATAGAGGTTGCTAATACAAAGATAAAAGTTCGAACTTATTCCACGTCGGGGCTTCGACCAGACACGGACTTTATGTTATGGATGATTTCTGATTCAGTTGAAAAGATGCAGATTTTGACATCAAAAGTTTATTCTACCCTGCTTGGAAAATACATCGAACCTTCGCACGTGTACCTTTCTTGTCTTCGACAGTCAGTATACTCAACTAACAAAGTTATGCCTGGATTTATGACAGACGAGAAGCCAATGAAATATGTAATTGTGTACCCTTTTATCAAAGCACGAGAGTGGTATTTGCTTCCTTTTGAAGAACGGCAGAAAATGATGGAAGAGCATATAACAGTAGGACGAAAATTTCCTCAGGTTAGATTAAATACATCCTATTCCTTTGGCATCAACGATCAAGATTTTATGCTCGCCTTTGAGACAAATGATTTAATAATTTTTCAGGATTTGATAGTTCAGTTGCGCGAAACTGGCGTTAGTAAATATGTAATTAAGGACACGCCGATGATTGTCTGCGTTTATAAGGGCATGGAAGATATTGTCAGAAGTATTGGATAGTCAGGTCATCCCCCCTTCGGATCAGTCTGCGACTGAGGTTTCTAAGGAAAGAATAAAAGCCATTGAGGCCACCGCCGCAGCGCTGAAAGAATGGGCAGTAGTGTGTAAAGCACTCGAGGAAGGAAGGCAGGTAATTCTTCTTCGTAAAGGGGGAATTATGGAATATAGACAGGGTTTTGAGATAAAGCATAGCGATTTTTTTCTTTATCCAACTTTCGAACATCAATCGAAAGAATGCCTCCAGGCAGACTACGTGAACAATCTAGATAAAGTACTACAGAACGCTCCGATGAACAACACGAACAGAATAACTTCGTGTGCAGCCGTAGTACTAGTTAAGGAAATTACCAATAAATCGATATTGGGGCAATTGGAGAAATATCACATATGGAACGATCAGTATATCAACGTAAGATTTAGCTATAACCCTAGAAGACCGCTGAACGTAGTAGTATTACGAGTCTACAAATTAAATAACCCACTAGAGGTCGATGTTAAACCAGAGCTAACTGGTTGCAAGTCATGGATCCCTGTTCAATTGTTGTTATCTGACACAAAACTGCAGGGCCGAGCTAAACCACAACAGGAATTTGATAAACAATCGTGCTCCGCTATAGATATAGTAAAGCCGGATTGTAAACCTGTTTTCAATGATTCAAAATTCACGGAGATTGTAACCGAGCTCCAGGAGGTTTTGAACCGATAAATGAAATATCGAAAATTAGGAAAAAGCGGAATTAAGGTAAGTGAAATCGGATTTGGAGCATGGACTATTGCTTTAGATTGGTGGACTGCGCGCAATAATAAGATTGACGATGACGAAGCAATTCGAATGTTAAAGCGCGCTTATGATCTTGGTATCAACTTTTATGAAATGGCTGATATGTATGGAAATGGTAAAAGCGAAAAACTCGTCGCGCAAGCTTTTAAAGATATGCGCGGTGGCCGAGGCGTTGGCGACGTAGATGGAGAGGAAATCGTATATTCTACAAAATGGGGCTATGACATGTATACCAATGAACAGGTCGGTCATAGCGAATTGCCACAAAAACATGACTCTAAATTTCTAGAATATGCTCTTCAGCAAAGCTTAGGCAGGTTGCAAACAGATTGCATCGATGTATACAGCCTTCATAATCCTAAGATGAATGCAATAAAAAACAACGAGCTGTTCGGATCGCTGGATGCTTTGGTAACCAATGGCAAGATTAGAAGTCATGGTGTTGCGTTAGGTCCTGCTATCGGTTGGAAAGACGAAGGACTGTTAGCCATGGAAAACCGAAATATCACGTGCTTGCAGACGGTTTACAATATCTTAGAACAGGACCCTGCTAGAACCTTTTTTGATGTCGCTAGAAAAAATAATGTAGGAATTATGGTAAGAGTTCCTGATGCATCCGGTGTGCTAACAGGTAAAGTCAATGAAAAGACGGTATTCGACAGAAATGATCATAGGAGCAGCAGAAAAAGGGAATGGATTATTGAAGCAATGCAAAAGGTTGAAAAAATGAAACCGCTTGCCCTGGCAAACGGGTGGAATATAACACAGTTAGCAGTCAAATTCATACTGTCTCAAAAAGAAGTAGCCGTCGTGTTGCCTACAGTAATTGACATTGAGGAACTCGAGACGTTTGCGGGAATGTCAGACGGCAAATTCCTTGCTGACAGGGATATCGCAGAAATAAGAGGCCTCTACGAAAATAACTTTAATATCAAGCCTTTCGCGTCTGCATCTACTTCTACCTCTAATTCTCCTACTTCCTCGTAGTATAAATGAGAAGATTGAAAACGAACGTACGACCCAAAATAGGAGTTACCCTCTTCGTATCATCATGATACAGAGTCGGCAGTTATTATCATGCTCGTTGCCTACTACAATCCGAGAGTAGTTGCCTTTTGTTATGACAAGATGTTAAAATGATTTTTTAATCAGTGCTGCTATCCCGTCCTCAATGCTTCTACACTTGGCCTCATATCCGAGTTCCGACTTAGCAAGCGATATATCAGCCTTCGTTTTCTGAACGTAGTTTTTGATTGGGTTATCTACATAACTGGCCCTTATATCAGTTCCAAGATGTTGGTTAATTATTTCTACTATCCTGGAAAACGACGTTTCAGTGCCTGTGCCAATATTGTAAATCCCAAATTCCCTTTCTTCCGACTGGAGTGCTAAAATATTTGCTTGAACTACATCGTCTATGAATGTAAAATCCCGTGTCTGTGTTCCATCGCCATAAATAGTTGGACTTTCCCCTTTCGTAATATTCCAGAGAAACTGCGAAATATTATTTGCAAACTTTCCTTTATGCTTTTCATTAGGACCATAAACACTGAAATATCTCAAACCAATTGAGTTCAATCCGTTTTCCAAATAGTATGACTTCGCTAAAATTTCTCTACAATAAAAAGAAGCCTCATAGAATGTCTTCGGTGTGATGGTTTGAGATTCCTTAAATGGAATTGTCAGGCCGTTATACATGGAACTAGATGAAGCAAAAATTACCTTTTTAACATGGTTCCTTTTCGCAGACTCCATCACATTCATAAATCCTAAAGCATTTACCTCGATTCCTTCTCTGGGATCATCTTGGAACATTGGGGACGAGCTCTTCGCGGCCGAGTGGAAGATGTAGTCACATCCCTTACTTGTTTCTAAAGTTAGTTCAAAATCCATAACGGAACCCTTTACAAATTTTACACTCTGAGAGAGATTTATTGGGCTTCCCAAGGATAAATCATCGAATGCAACCACAGTAGCATTTTTTTCTTTGCTCATGGTGTTTGCAATATTAGATCCTATGAAACCGGCTCCACCAGTTACAAGTATCTTCATAAATTCACTTAGTTATCGGGTTGGTAGGTGCCATATTTTTCTGTTATTGTATAAATCCAACCAAAGATGAAATTCATGAAGGCGCATGATGCTATTATTAGAAGCGATGAATCATCTCAGTAAAGGTATAAACACTCTAAAATACAACATCCCAGAGAAGACATATTTAGTAGTTTAAGAAGTGAACTCGTGCTATTATCATAATCGTAAGTGGATAGGTTTTTAACAGATGAGCAAGCATGACGAATATTCCTTGGTACCAAGATCAGTCCAGGCACAACAAATCGATACAGTAGATAAACAACTTTTGAATGAAATCCAATGGGTTTTTCCGCTAACTGATAGACCCTATCTTGAGATATCAAAACGTTACAATATTTCTGAAAATGATGTTATGCAAAGAACTTCCCGCTTGAAGGAGATCGGTCTAATTAGGCAGATTAATGCCATTTTTGATACAAGGCGACTTGGTTATAAAAGTGCTCTTGTGGCTTTTTCGGTTAAACCTGACAAACTCAATCACGTTGCTGAAGAAGTAAACAAGCACCAAGGAGTGAGTCATAATTATGAGAGAAATCACGAATTCAACATGTGGTTTACGCTTGCCGTTCCTCCGTATGCGGATATAAAGATGGATTTAGAGAGAATGGCTTCAATAGATGGTGTTATGAAATATCGTGTGCTGCCAACTTTGAAACTCTATAAGATAGGTGTTAGACTGGATATGGTTAATGAAGATGCCAAAATGCCAGAACCAACCGACAACGTTAAGACTTTGAATCCACGGAAATTCAATCTCACCGAACGAGACAAAGAATTTATTCGTGAACTGCAGAAAGATCTAAAGGTAATAGCAGAACCGTTTAAGGAGCTCGCACACACTCTTGGCATAACAACCGCCCAACTCTTTGCAAAGACTAAAGAATATGAACAGCTTGGTGTAATGCGAAGATTCGCAGCAATATTGCGTCATCGGGATGCGGGTTTCACTGCCAATGGTATGGTAGTATGGAAAGTGCCTGATTTAGAAATCGACGAGGTCGGCAATAAACTCGCAGCTTTTCCGCAGGTGAGTCATTGCTATCGAAGACCAATTTATCCAGATTGGCAGTTTAATTTATTCAGTATGGTTCACGCACGTACGATAGAAGCAGCAGAAAAAATTACAGTCGAGATGTCTAAATCGATTGGCATTAAAGATTACAAGATTTTATTCAGCTCGCGGGAATTTAAAAAAGAGCGTGTAAAATACTTTGAGAGTAATGAGTGATGATGGCTTCCAGAACGGGCCAAACATTCTCACTTATCTCAGCGCTTGCGGTTGCCCATACTTGAAGATAATTTAGAAATCTATGAAGTTGAACTTGATTGTATCAACAAAAATATTCTCAATAGATTCACAGCATAGAGTAGGTAGGCATTATCATACGTGCAAAAGCTATTCTGCTAACATTTACACATATATTGCTCGCCTAGACCATTCGAATCCATGCTGGAAACCCGTGCATACACGGGAGACGAATATCGCAAAGATGGCTTATAAGCATGCTGGTAGTATCTTCCGGTAAAAGTATTATTGAGACACATTCTCATCTAGGGGTACACTATCTTCCAATCTACAAGAGAATAGAGAAATATTCCATAAGTTGTTGATTCACTACGTCTCCCTACGTCCTTTCCTATATGCATGGTGTATTCATTAGGATCGACACTTCCTACCTCTTCTGTTGATACTGCATTAGCCGTCTCCTTAGGCTGCACCGTGGCGATTATCGGGAGGCCATCAGCACTCTTAGCCATTTCTCTCAATCGATTTAGCTCCTGACCTTTGAGGCTCGGAATCTTTCTACTTGATTTTACTTGTATTAGCCATTTAGTGGAACTTCTGGTTGCAATGATATCTGCAGGTCCCCTACTTCCGCGAGATAACTGTACTTTCCAGCCACAAGAGTTCAGGTAAATCGCTACTACAAATTCCCCATCTCTACCAAATTTACTCCATGAACAGCATGATAGCAAAGCCGCATAATTTTAGATTACAAGGCTAGCCATATCGCTTGTTCTCAAAAGTGATTTACGTTATGGTCAAAAAATTGTGAGAAACATATAGACCTATTACTGTGCATGTTGGGTTCATCTTTTATGACTTTCCTTTCTCGAATGAACGTCACACCGACTCGTTGTTTAATATAATCAGTCGACAAGGCACGAAGTTCGATTCGTAAGTCTCGTAAGGCTATGACGTTTAACATATTCTCTAGAAGCCAATTTGCCGTCTAGTATCTTATCATAAGTATCATCTTGGTTTCGGGTTTCTTGTTTTTTAACCAAAACCATATGAGTTTCAGAGTAAGTCATACCTCATAGAGAGTCCACACTCTTTGAAGCCAATTTTTTTATAGAACGGCACGTTCTTTTCCGAGCAATCGAGAATAACTTTGTAACATTTCATTTGTGCAGCAAACCTTAAGGACCGGCCCACCAACGCTCTGCCGATACCCATACCTTCATATCCTTTTTTCGTTGCAACGTCTTCAATATGCCCCACCCTCCCTCCATTATGTATAAACTTCTGTTCTATCAATAATGTGTTTGAACCGATGATTTCGCCGTCCTTTTTAACTGCTACAAAGACTTTGTAGAATGGATAAGATCTAATTTCATGTAGGACTTTCTTTGCATTCTCGTGGTCTTCACTGATTTTTCCAACCTGCGTCAAATTCGATAATGTGTCGAAAAAACCTCTTTGCAAATCTGTATCGGATATTTCTCGTACCTCGAAATCAATTTTTTTTGAATCTCCCATGTAAATATTATATTTTTTCATGTTGCCCAATATTTTACTTTTTTTGCATAGCCCCACAGGATTTTCGAATATTCGGCCCGGTCCAAATACTGACAATCCTGAGTGCCCTCTTCTGCATGAATTTTCGCTGCATCCAGACCATGATCGGACAACTGAAACAGAGAAACTACCCACGCTGTTGGCTTTCTGTTCATAGAATCTGTCCATCCATAAAGGCGAACAATGTTACGCTATAGCACGGCAATGATAACTGATCTGTCGTTGAGTTATACATTATATAAATTACCGGATGTCACCCGGAGACGCTTTCCTTAAATTACCCTTGACTGGCATTGTGTATGATGAAAATGCAGAAAGAACAGAACAAATTCTGTTCTAAATGCAAGACTCACACAGTCCAAGCAGTGTCCATTTATAAGAAAGGCAAGGACAGGGCCACTGCACAGGGTGCACGCCGACACGCTGAGGATAAGCGAGGATATGGAGGCCAAAAGTTTCCAGAGCTCAAGAGGACGGCGAAGACGACAAAGAAGATCAGATTACGCTATACCTGTAAAACGTGTCAAAGACAGACTATGAAGGAAGGCATACGAATGCGGAAACTGGAAATACAGCCCTAAGAAGGTGATGATGATAATAATGATGTCTAAAAGAAATATAATGATTCCGAAGCCAAATAGTAATTTTATTTCTGTCCAATGTACTGAGTGTGGAGAAAAAAGGATTATCTTTACGCATACAACAACAGACATTAACTGTAAATCTTGTGGTCAACCGCTTGCTAAAAAGGCTGGGGCGAAAGCGAATATTCTCGGCAAAGTCCTGAACATACTCGACTAATTCTCGTCATCAAGCATTCCCTCGGCGATCTCCAATTCTCTTATTGTGTTTACATTGACAGCGAGCTCCTTCTCGTTCATCACTATATAATGTTCCGCTAAACTCAACTCGCGATTAACTTTTGTAGAGTCAAGAATAGTTATACCTGAGTGACAATATCCTTTTCTTCGTATAACAGTCACTATGCTAGGTTTGATACCAATACTTTCAACAAACTTCTTTTCAAGCAAGATAGACACACATGGGTTACTAGGCAAACATTTGTCAACAATATTTTGAACAATTTTTGAATTCAGTAGTGGAAGATCTGCCGATACTACGAAGACCCTAGCAGGTTTGAACTTGCAGACAGCCACCGAAAGATCATTTGAATAGCTGATACCGCCAGTTTCGACTACATCGATCGGCGCTAAGCAAGAGTAATAATGATTACGCATGAATGTGTTGGTTGTGGGCGTATTGATGCTCGGGATGGCTACTATTTTCTCGAATTGCCCGGATCCTACCAATGCATGTAACACCCGTTCAATCATGGTGCTCCCCTTCAGTTTTAACAATGGTTTTTCAGTTTCAGGGGCGATCCCCATTCTGGTTCCTTTCCCACCACACATTAAAGCAGCTATCATAGTACTTGCTTGGACCAATCGTTTGTTGCTGAAGAGAAAATGATTAAAGATGAAAGACGAGAGAGCTCGTTCGATGCGCCAATGACATCTCCAGATATGCCACCAAAACTTCTCTTTGAAATGTAATGTATTATTATTCCGATCAGTACGGAACCACCTAACGACATAATCCCGGCATATCCGCCTCCTGTTAGCACTAGAATTAGAATTATAATTGCTGTGGAAGCTAACAATTTTCGTCTATCCTTCATGCTAGCAGTAAACGGAGAACTGAACCCTTCCCATGCGGATAATCCTATGTGGGCCTGTAGCACCATCGTATATTTAGCAATCGCTTCAGCAACTACAATACTGGTTAACAGTTTTAACCCTTCAAAGTGGAAGCTAGATAGCGCAACAATCATACCTGCGACGTAAAGAACAAGCGATACCGTTCCGGCAGAACCTACTGCTGGATCACGCATTGCTTTGTGTTTACCATCTTTCCCTCCCTTAGCCATCAATCCATCAGCAAAATCAGCAAGCGCATCCGTATGATTTACCCCTGTGATTATGACGAGTACTGCCGTTACCAGAACTCCTAGGAAGAGAGGTTGTATGTAAAACGAAATTGCATATGCGAATATCCCCACTATGGACCCAATAATAGCTCCAGCGATGGGAAAAAGGTACATGACCTTTGCGACAGAATAAATGTCGATAGGGGTTGAATGTCTAGTAGTAGGAATTATTGACAGAAATGAAATTATTGCTTGTATCCATCTAAAGACCAAATAGAAGTTTCCACCAACCAACCAGATATAAAATTAGTAACATCGGAATGGAAAAACTAAGGCTGAACAGAATTGTTGTTAATTTCATTATAGAGATTGCTATCTTACATTTCGCGATAGACAAGGGCTCACGATTTTCCCCTAGTGAATAGTGTCCGACTTTCTCAAGCCTAATTCGAAGAGCGCCAGCCATTGTGGCCATCGGGTATCCAGCATTTAGGCTATGAGTCTTGCTGTGATCACGACGCAAAATCTGGATAGAATTCTTCCAATCCGCCCCAAGCAATCGAGAGGAAATAACCATCAAAAACGAGGTAATTCTAGCAGGGACATAGTTAGCGATGGTATCCAATTTAGCAGACATCCATCCAATATTCTTGTAATAATCATCTTTGTAGCCTACCATGGAATCAAGTGTATTAATGATCCTGTATGCTAGCGCTCCAGCTGGTCCTAATATTGAATAGAAAAACAAGGGCGCAACAATTCCGTCGACAGTACTTTCTCCTATACATTCTATTGTAGCCGAAAGGACATCTTGTCTACTCAGCTGTTTAGTCTGTCTTCTCACTATCAATGACAAATTATGTTGTGCGCTCTTAATGTCGCCCCTTTCTAGGGCGTTTATGATTTCAATAGCATGTTTTTCCATTCCCTTTATAGCAAGAGCAATTTTCAATATTAGAGCCGTGAGAATAGCAGTGGCAACCAATCCAAATATATGAAGACAAATAGAGACTAAAAGCTGGGTTGCGATGCCAATTAATGCAAATAATACAATAGCGAAAATCATCCCCCCCAGTTTTTCATGATTCACATTGTGATCATCTTTGTCTCCTTTTAATTTTGGTATGAACAAGCCAATTAGAACTCCTAGCCATGACACTGGATGATACTTATTAGGGGGATCCCCAAACAAGATATCTATTAAAACTCCCCCGATTAGTCCAATTAATAAATATCCGTAGCCCATCTCCGTCATATTCTATCTAGACCCACAACGTTTGTCATTATCTCGTCTATAGAGATCTTATTTTTTATCGAGTTTGCAACGATATCGATCTCCCTACTCCAAGCCCTCGATGGAATTTCAACTTTTGAAGCACCGTCAAGCGAATCCTCAGCTGGCAAATTAAAAGCTAATTTGGGTATTACGCCGAAATTTTTCTTTCGGGTAATTTTTTCTACGGATTTTATTGCTGGTTCTAGGATCGACGGATCGCCACGGAATTTGTTTATTATAAAACCCCGTATTAGGCTCCTATATTGAGGTTTTAATAACTTGAGAGTACCGACAATGCTGGCAAAGCATCCTCCTCTTTCTATGTCTGTCACAATGATTACCGGTGCTTCGACTTTCTTTGCAAGCAACATATTTGCTATGTCATACTTCGAAATGTTAATTTCAGCTGGCGAACCGGCTCCTTCAATTACCACTATATCATTTTCTATTCTAAGGTTTTCGAGCGCTTCAATGACGATTGGAAAACCCTTTTGTAAGGTGAACGTTTCATAATATTCTTTGGCATGCATTTCCGAATAGAAGATGCCGTTCAAGTTAACCCTACTTCGGTAGTTGCCGAGCGGTTTTATTAAAATAGGATTCATTCTTACGTCTGGTCGTTTTCTACAAGCCTCGGCTTGGATAGCCTGGGCGAGGGCTATCTCTTTAGATTCGGATTTGTCGGTAATAATATGTATATTCGAAGACATATTCTGAGCCTTAAATGGAGCTACACGATATCCTAGATCAGAAAAAATTCTGCACAACCCCATAACAATAGTACTTTTACCTGCGCCAGATGATGTTCCTTGGATCATCAAAAGCTTCGCTTTCAACTTTCAATCGACTCTAGCGCATTTAGTAAGATAAGATTCTCTCCGTGATTCTTGATGGCTACCCGAATGTATTTTGACCCCATTCCACTGAATGTACTACAATCCCTCACAAGTACTCCACTTTGGGCCAAAAGAGTATCTCTTACTTCTGTCGAGGAATTGTGATCTGTTAAACGAATTAAGAAATAATTTGTATCAGATTTAAAGGGTGAAAAACATTGTGTCTTTTTCCTTATGTTCCAGTACATGAAGTCACGCTCCTTTTTCACAATCGCTCGTGCTCTCGTTACATGCTGTGAATCCTTGAGTGCCACGATCCCAGCTCTCTGTGCTATCCCGTTTACGTTCCAAGATATATGACCAGAAGCCAATTTTTTGGCAAGCCTAGGGTTGGACACGCTGTATCCGAGCCGGAGACCCGCAAGGCCAAAAGATTTTGTGAGCGATCGTAAAATTATCAGATTATCAAATTCATCTATATTCCTAATCATAGTATGTCGATTCGATCCATTAACGAGTTCGATAAAACATTCGTCTACAAGAATTTTTGTCGAACTGTCAAGGCGTTCGATAATAGTTTTTAGTGACTTTCTGTAAAGCAGACCAGTAGGGTTATTTGGATTACATAAAAATATGGCATCAGACCCCTTAGCTTTTTCAATAATTTGATCAGCATCCAAGTTAAAGTTCTTGAGTGGTACGAGAATAAGGCTTGCACCCATTCGCCTTGATGCAAGCTCGTATTCGCAGAATGACGGAGAAGGGATGATGACTTTTTCCCTTGCAAACATTCTGGCAAAGTTGTGGATTATTTCTGTCGCGCCGTTTCCTACATTAATGCATTCACAATGAATTTTAAGATAATCTGATAGACTTTTTTTCAGATCCTTGCATTCAGGATCTGGGTACGATGAAGAAAGTGAACGCAGGTCTTTTTGAATAGAGCTGAGGACAATCTTCGAGACTCCAAGTGGATTAACATTTGAACTAAAGTCGATTTTGACTAGGCTGGGGTCTACTGAATAAATGCCTCCATGGAAGCAACCACGTAGATCTATCACGATTTTTCTTAACTAGTTTGAACGTTTTTCCATTTATTATCATTTCAGTTTCCATTAGATCATATCATATAGAATTCCTAAGAGATTTTTCATATTTGATTTAATTCTGTCTGAAAAAGATTATTAACTGCATACCGATTACCTGCCATCGTATGCTAAAAGTTGCCCTTATCGGAGCTACAGGCGCTGTTGGACAGCAATTTGTTCTTGCATTAAATAAACATCCATGGTTTGAGTTAACTCAGATAGTGTCATCAGAGCGATCTGCTGGCAAAAAATACATGGATGCACTGCGCGATCCAAAATCTGGAATTCTTCGCTGGCACAGCAAAGAAACGATTCCCGAATACATAAGGGATGTCATCATTAGCAGGGTTGAAGATATAAGCCCAAAAAGATTCGATCTAATATTTACTGCTTTGGAATCTGAGGACGCGAAAGTAATTGAGCCGCAATTTGCAAAATCGGTTCCTGTTGTAAGTACTGCTGCCGCCTTTAGATATGAAGAAGATGTTCCAATTTTGATTCCCGGTGTAAATGACCAGCACGCCGAGTTACTAAACACCCAAAGAAAAAATAGGGGATGGCAAGGATTCATTGCTCCACTGCCAAACTGCACTACCACAGGCCTTGCCATTACACTAAAACCAATCATGAATGAGTTCGGGGTCGAGATGGTTTTTATGACTTCGCTCCAAGCTTTATCTGGAGCTGGCAGATCGCCTGGGGTTATTGCACTCGATATCATGGACAATGTCATACCGTACATTCCTAAAGAAGAGGAAAAAGTTCAAATAGAATCCAAGAAGATTTTAGGTGACGTCAATTCCAGATCTATTACGCCCGCTACACTTAAGGTAAGTTGTACTTGCACCCGTGTCCCGGTTTTGGATGGTCATACAGAAGCTGTCTTTGTTGGAACGAAAAGGCACTGTGAGCCAGAAGATGCAAAAGAGGAGATGTTAAAATTTTCTAAATCTGTAGCAGTGAAAAAATTACCAACAGCTCCAAAAGATTTTATTATTGTCCATGACGATCCCACTAGACCGCAGCCTCGAATAGATAGGGAGATTAATGATGGGATGACAACAGTGGTGGGTAGGCTGAGACAGGATACTGTCTTTAGCAATGGGCTGAAATACGTTTTACTATCACATAATGAGAAAATGGGTTCGGCAAAGGGTGCAGTTTTGCTTGCAGAAACGCTGAAAGATAGGAGGATCCTTTAGCTACACATGATTTTCCAAAAAACGCTGCTAAGTTTGAAATTAATACGTTTATTAGTCACTCAATTAGAGATATAATTACGACATTGTATGGGAAAAACGGATGATTTAGATCTCAAAATTTTGAGTGAGCTTGCTACAGATGCGAGTATTTCAGTACCCAAACTTTCGAAAAAGATCAATGTTAATGCTTCCGTAGTTTACAGTAGAATAAAAAGACTCGTGAAAAGAGGTCTCATCAAGAAATTTACCATAGTGGTTAATGACGAAGCTCTAGGGTTCAATGTCAAAGCACTCACAGGAATTAATATGGATTCAAAGATGAGAGACAATGTCCTCAACGAGCTGTTCAAGATTCCAGAGGTACGAGAAATCGCAGAAGTTACTGGAAGATTTGACATCCTAGTAACAATGAACGCACAGTCTCTTGATGAAATGCACCACTTGATTTCTGAAAAGGTGGGTCGTGTTGAGGGAGTTCAAAAGACAGAAACGTTTATTGAAATGAGGAAGACCGCACGCGAAATAATCTATCCAACTTCTATATCAAAATAGGTATAGATCTCTTGGAGGATAAATTTGTCATGATAATGCCTTTTATAACAGAATAGTTAAAAATTTGACATGGGCACCCTGCTCCCGCAACTGAGCGCCGGCAACAGGCTCAAAAATTATTACGAGCTTACGAAGCCAAAGATTTGGTACCTGCTTGTTTTCACAGCCTTTGCTGGGGCACTCACGGCTTCTTTCTTATCTCATATCATTATTCCCCCGATAACATGGGTGCTGATTATCGGCGGGGTAGCTGCTGGTTCAGCAGCCGCCGACACCCTCACCGGTTACAACGACCGAGATATTGACGCAATAATGGACAGGACTAAGCAAAGACCTATTCCTTCAGGAAGAATTTCTCCCCATAATGCCCTGGCATTTGGTCTAATCCTCGCAGCGATTTCATTGGTATTTGCATGGCTTATTAATATCTGGGCTTTTGCATTGATGGGTTTTGGATTGTTTGATAATATTATAGTGTATAGTAAATGGTTGAAGAGAACTAGCCGAACAAACATTATTTTAGGAGGTTTTTCAGGCGGCGTCCCTGCTATGATAGGTTATGTCTCAGTCACGACACAAAATATTGAAATCGGCTTGATCATGGCGGGCCTCGTTTTCCTGTGGATTCCAACTCACATTTGGAGCCTTGCTTTGCATGTCCGGGAAGACTATAGAAAGGCTGGTGTTCCGATGCTACCAGTAGTTTCTGGCGAGAAAAAATCAGTCCGCATAATTGCTGGGACTACATTAATGATGGTTTTGTTCAGCATACTACCATTCTTCTTCAACCACTTCGGGATGATTTATTTGGTTACTGCGAGTATCTCCGGTGTAATTATGTTAGCGTTATCAATCTGGCTATTGTTAAAGCCAAGCGAGAGAGTGTCTTGGATAGTTTTCAAGGTAACCAGCCCATATCTGGCCACACTGTTCATTGCCTTCATTATGGACTCGTTGTTCCGTTGATAAAAGGTCCTTTTAGAGTTCAGAGTCTTCTTAAACGAATGTTGCTCTACTATGCACCTCCAAAGCCAACCAGTTGGTCAACCCCGCGTCATTTTTAAAAACCCGGTACTAATAATGCAGCCAGCGGTAATATTCATGTTAACATATGAACAAAATCTTCTCACACTCGTAAAGTATTCTAGCAATAACAACATGGGCTTCCAGTGTTATTTTTCCAATAGAGTATGAGTTGTCTAGGAAATTGCTAATGTTGTCTGAGAAGCGACCTTTCGGGAAGCCCCCTATCACGATAGCGCACAGGCAGTCGTCGAATCGATCGATGTATTTTGAAACTACCTCGCAAGCAGTGCTTGAGACTCCACCACTCGATAGTCCGATCGATTTACTAGATCTTGCTATATTTTTAATCAAATGTTTGAAGGGAACATCATCTAGCAATTCTAAAAGAATTCTATCGTCTTGTTCACTTTTTATTACTTTATCTTTGAACAATTTCATCATTAGCCCTTCGAATCGGAAATAGGACTTGGGTATTCTCAAATTAGGCCCTATTAAGATCACCTGACTGTTTATCGTATAGACATAAACATCCAATTTGTTCTTCAGATATAAGGGAGTAGACAGGGCTTCGACTAACGCAAAATGAACTATGTCTGGACGGCCTCGTTTCCACACGCTTTCAAGTCTGCCAGTCACCATCGCGGAATGATGATAGCTTCTATCTAACAATACCTCCGACGGCTTTTTGCCAAGCTTTTGGGCATACCTTATTACTGACATGTGCCTTAAGAGTTGTTTGGGAATAGTCTCTAGAGATGCCTCCGCGATTACGAGTGCCACTGATCCTACCAAGTGCGTACGACTTAGACTTGAGCTGTTTATTATAGCTGTCTTGACTACTATGATTGATCCTTAGCTGGTTCGCTGAAGCAGACGACCTTTAAGATGATGTACTACTCCAGACTATCTCTAGTTAGAATCTCATGTACAATAGTGGAGGCGCCCATGGTCATTAATTTAAAATACGTAGCTTTTATGCGATAGAGTATTATTATATTATTGAATGTTCAGAGATGCCTTTCCTATATCATTGCGGGTCTGCTTCCCTGAGCTAACTTAGGTTAGTATCGTTATTTTCACTTGCATCTCTTGTGGAACCCCTATTAGCCGCGTCCTGATGAGCATTCGTACGTTCCTTCTTAAGGCTTCTTACCAATAATTAACTTCTGGAGTTCTATTATACAATGGTCAAGCTCTGTTCGAGCGGCCTTTATGTTATCTCTGTTAACTATGATTTCACCTGGACCAAATTTTGCGCCTTCAACCGCAATTGGGATCGGTGTGTGTAGCAGCTCAGAGATAAATTCAAAAAGATTCGGATATGTCGAATTATTTTTGTAAACATAGGATGTTGTCCCATTGCTAACCACTTCTTGTCTTTCTAGCGGAAATGCAAATTCTGGAGAGGAGAAATAACCAATAATACTGATTGATATATTGTTCAGCTCTTCTTCTAATGCCATTCTTTCTTGGTCCATTTTTTTTTGTCGTTTTAATTTCACGTATTTCTCAGCCGTCTTTTCTAGTTCAGCGAAATTAACCATTTCTAACCCGTACAATTTAGCATTCCCAGTTAATTACAGTTTTATTTATCGCCTAGAAGAGACGAAAATCTGGTAGAACAAATGGACTAGCATATTAATATGAGAAGGCACGTTTTATAGCCCAACCTATGAGGAGTCAGATTTCGAAGGGCATTGCAAAAGAGAGAGTCGGCATTCTTATAGCCAACGCATTAAAAGAAGCACACGCAAACGAAAAGCTTGCTAATAAGCAAGCGTATCTAGCGAGGAAAATTGCAATGCGGTTACGTGTTAGACTGGATTATGAGATTCGACAATTGTTCTGTAAGAAGTGCAAAAAATTTATTATCCCAGGAAGAAATTCAAGAATCAGAGTAGGACGAACTAGCACGAAGAGTATAAGGATCACATGTGTGAAGTGCGGACACACATATCACAAAATCCTTTCAGGGCGCACATGGAATTTCTAAATCCGAATAATTTCCTATAAGGATTTATAAGGGATTTACAGCGTGATTAGTCAGTAATTACTATGGCTAAAGCTTATGATATTCCGGCTACTGAACTAATAACCCGATTAGCCGAACAACTACGGAACGATAAGAAAATTCAGCCGCCTCCGTGGGCAGCGTATGTAAAGACTGGGGCACATGCTGAAAAGATCCCCCAGAATAAAGACTGGTGGTACGCGAGATGCGCTTCGATAGTAAGAAAGGTTTACCTTCATGGTCCCGAGGGGGTTGCGGATTTGAAGAGCGAGTACGGAGGCAGAAAACGAATAGGGTACAATCTAGATCATCATAAAGACGCTGGTGGAGCAATTATCCGCAAAGCCTTACAACAATTGGAAGCAGCCGGTTATGTTACCAAGAAAAAGAGAGGCCGATCGATATCAGATGAGGGAATGAAGAAGATAGATCGGTTATCTACAGAAATATATAAAGATATTGTCAAAGCTGCGCCGGAGCTACAGCGATATGGCTGAATGGACGTAAAGGAGGTCTGGAGGCAATATGGCGATTCCTCAACCCCAACAGCCAAATGACGAAGAAGCAAGGAAACGCGAAGCCGAGGCTGCCGCAATGCGACAACGCGCTCTGATGATTCTATTGGATCCGTCTGCCCGTCAGCGCCTGATGAATATCAGAATGGTTAAACCAGAACTTGCAAATGCTGTAGAAAATTATTTATTAAATGCGGCATCCAACGGGAAACTTAATAGAGCATTAACAGATGACGAATTGAAGCAAATTTTGCTTAGTATTCAGCAGCCAAAAAAAGATTTTAGGATTAATAGGCTTTGAATTTTTTCCTTTTTCTAGTTGTTTGAGCTGAGCTAACAATATCTATTGAATTTTCATAGGAATGGATACTAGTACTCTATACGATTATTTTTTAGACACCGTCAAGATCTTGCACTTTAGTTAACTATATTAAGTCTCGTGAACGCTTTCACTTTTATGAAAGCAGCTGTATTCCGAGAATATAGCAAAGATCCCACGCAAGTTATCAAAATCGAAGATATCGACATGCCAAAGCTGAAACCAAACGAAGTTATGATAAAGGTAGAATTAGCATCATATAACTATAATGACTTATGGGCTATCTGGGGAGAGCCAGTCAAGACACCCCTGCCACATATTTCTGGCAGTGATGTCGCTGGCACCATTGTGGAAGTCGGCGAGGACGTTACTAAACTCAAGCCTGGTGATAGGGCGGTATCACACTCAAATATGAGCTGCAGAGTCTGCGATATGTGCACGGCAGGAAGGGAATACGACTGCAATGATAGAACTATTTGGGGTTTCCAAACAGGCCCACTTTGGGGTGGTTTTGCACAGTATACACATCTACCAGAGGTGAACGTTTCCAAAATACCGGAAAATGTTTCGTTTGAAGCTGCTGCAGCGGTCTCAATGGTAGGGATGACTGCCTGGCATATGTTAGTGGGCAGGGCCAGGATTAGGCCCGGTCAAACAGTTTTGATAATGGGCGGTACTAGCGGTGTTGGAATGGTTGGTATTCAAATAGCAAAACTGTATAACTGTACAGTCATTGCCACAGCAGGCAACAAGCAAAAAATGGACAAGTGTATCGAGATTGGCGCCGACGACGTTGTTAATCATAGAGAAGCAGATTGGTCTAAGAAAGTAAGGGAAATTACAAAGAAAGAAGGAGTAGATGTTGTCTTCGAACATATCGGGAAGGCGACATTTCCACAGGAAGTTGCACTTCTAAAGATTGGCGGAACTCTTGTCGCAACAGGCGCAACCACTGGTTACGATACCACACTTGACTTGAGATATCTTTTCTTTAAAGGAACAAATTTGCTGGGGTCGACACAGGGGACTAAAGCCGAACTCGAAGAAGTAATCTATTGGACGAGCAGAGGCAAGATAAAGCCCGTAATTGATACGGTCTTACCATTTAGCGACATGGTTAGAGGGCATGTAATGATGGCCAAAGCTGAACAGATTGGTAAGATCTTGACTACACCTCAGAAACTCTAATCTCTCTCCTTCTTTTCCATTTTTCGATGTCAAGATTTAGAAGTCTATTATTTGTTCCTGGAATTAATCCACGGTTTGTTGATAAAGCAAAGAAATTGAATGCCGATATCATTTGTCTTGACTTAGAAGACTCGGTGCTTCCATCTGAAAAAGCCACAGCAAGAAAGATGATCGTACCAGCGTTAAAACAAAGAGCACATTATAACCTAACAGAAAATGTGTATGTCAGGATAAACTCACCTGAATCTGGGATCTCACGTAAAGACTTAATATCTACAATTCAGAAAGGACTCGACGGCATAGTTGTGCCGAAGGTAAGTGAGGAAAGCGAAATAGTGGAACTGTGTGGACTTATTACTGAGTTGGAGCAAAAGAGGGGAATTGAAAAGAACCGTATAAAATTAATGCCATCTATAGAAACTGCTAAAGGAGTAGTGAACGCTTACTCCATTGCTAAGGCTGACTTAAGAGTAAACGCGTTAATCTTCGGTCTTTATGACTTCCTCTATGACATGCACCTCGATCATGCCGATAATGATGGAACTGGATATTCGTATGCACGATGGAAAATTCCCGTTGATGCCAGAGCTGCCGGGGTGGTAGCGATCGATGCAATCTGGCAAAAGGTCGACGATATTCCTGGACTAAGGAATGATGCCGCAAGTGCGAAACGATTGGGCTACGTAGGAAAGAGCATAATTCACCCAAACCATATAGAACCTGTACATGAAATTTTCAAGCCAAG
>CAKOFP010000172.1 GCA_933226995.1 Candidatus Nitrosopolaris rasttigaisensis
CATTAAACTATGGGAGTTACGATGAGATAATAAATCGACCTATCGACGAACAGGAGTAGAAAGTAAAGAAAAACTATAATCGTATAGATGTCAACTATTCTCAAAACATTAAAAATAGGTCTTATCGCCTCAGGCTGAGAAAGATCTACTGATTTTTCTAGGTTCGGGAGCTTCGGTTCAATTCGGTCTCCATACTTTGAAATGGTTCGTGTTTGAATTTGAAAAACATTTGCAAAAAAGGTCAGAACACGACAGCTAGCAAGACATGAAACATATGCTTTCTCTTTGTGAAGATATCAAAAGGACGTTAATTCTAGGCCACGGATACACCTAGAATTTGCACTTAGTATAGAGAATTTCCTGGAGAGCGATAGAAACCGTGACTGTATGTGTGTGGTCACGACTACTTGATAGGTCGAATGCCTATGCATAATTAAGTCATCACATAATACAATCGTTCATGAAAAATCACATATAGAATTGCTATAAGCTCCGTTGTGATTAAGTTATACTAAGTCCGTATAAAGGATATCTCTACTAGGACGAGTACATGTATAGAACTACAAGAAGAACATCGACTATCCTTGCCATCGTGGTAGTGGCGGCAACAGCACTAACCTTACTGACGTCGACTACTTTCACATCTTCTGCACTCGCTGCAAAAACAGGTTCCTCGGGCACCAAAAACTTGAAAAATCTGTTTGCTTGTCAGTCTAGCGCAGCTAACGGGCACTTTGGGCAGCTTACTGCAACTGAAGTAATGGATTGCTACTCGCAAGCCTTCTCAAGCAGTCTTGGAGCTTCTGGAAATAACAATACTCCAGCGAGCGATACAGGTAGTGGTAGTAGTACTAATAGTACTAATTCTGGCTCTACCTCGCCAACCCACACTGTTTCCTCTAGCAGCCACACGCATCATCATCACCACACTCCAACGAGTCCCAGCAGCTCAACAGGTAGCAGTACAAGCCCAAGTGCCGGACCATAAAGGCGTGTGCGTTGAATAGCACGGGTTAAGTCACCTCCCTTTTTTTGGCGTTTAATTAACGATGGGCGAGTTCCTAAAGGTAATCATAGATAATGACTCATTCCCTTTGTACTACCGGATCAAGTTTAGAAAAGAGTGAGATTAACAGATATTCTATCTTTTAGCACTTGGCTGCAAGAACTTTATCGATTTGTCCTTTCATTTTGATAACCGCATTCTTTTAGGTATCATCTCAATCGGTAATTTATCATGAATAATAACAAATAACCATCTCGTCTTCGTTCTTCATTGGTATTGGACGTTCTACAGCCAAAGTGAGAGTGGTGCAATATGTTCTGAGGTGATTATGGTTATATGCCAGTCAAAACTAGCGTTGGACTCGCAGAAAAAAATAAAGGAAAAATAGGTTTATTTCTCCCCTCTTTAGCATTCCCCATGTCTTGACAAGACGAGAGTATCAGTTTTTTTTATATTACCTTTCTACTCTTTTATTATGAATACCAAAGCATATTGATTTCTCATAAGCGCAGCTAAGAACAATAGTAATACTAGTAGAAACAAACTATAACATATGTGGAAACTAAAAATCAAATCCAATATCTGTGTCATAGGAATGGTACTCGGACTAATCTTAATCGGCACTCTCTTTATATTGCCGTTACATGAAAGCTGGTAGCTCCGCCCCCCCTGCAAAATGTCAACATTTGAACCCTCTACTACTATTTTTGAACCACGTTTGATGTCATAATTCTCATTCGCGGAGCTTTTCTAAGTTATTGCATTTGGAGGAAAAGTATGCCTGTTACGGGGACTAAAAGGATCTGCGAGCCTAGTTTACAAGTATGAAGTACGTTGTACTAGAGAGTGTCTCCACTACTGTTGTCCCTTGTAAGGAATTATAGTGAAAATACAAGAAGTAATATGACCATAATTTCTTTCATATTTTCAGCATATATCCGCATTAGTTGCTGGAGATTCAACGCTAATCTTAACCTGAAACGAGAAACAAACTCAGGCACACGCAATTCGTTGTATTGCTAACTCTCTTGTTGATTCATGATCCGAATCAAGTTCCTTTGTTCCAATCATTAATAGGATTACTAGCCGTGCCTAGTGAAAGGGTTACTTTGTGATGTGTATTCAAAGTCGGCATCGTCTACTGATTTGGCCATGGACCAATTACGAGTCGATTTGTGGTGAGAACATATCGTCCGCGCACTGTGTGGTAACAGGTACTATAAGCTTCAGAATTAAGGTAGATAATATTCTACCATGTAAAGATACCTGCATTAAGTTATTAACTATGACTCAGTAGTTGATATAAAAACAAAAGCTCATCTGTAGTTTGAATATCATTTGGCTTCCAGAAGTATGTGGAAAGGAAGTGTAAGTTTTGGGTTAGTCAATATCCCTGTAAAGGTATATCTAGCCACCGAAAATAAAGAATTTTCGTTCAACCAACTATGTCCGAATAGTCATAGGATTCAGTATAAAAAATGGTGCCCCATTGAAGATAAAGAAGTATCATATTCTGAAATCAAAAAGGGTTATGAGGTTACAAAAAATAACTATGTCGTACTTGAAAAAGGAGATTTAGACAAGATTAAACTCAAAACAACAAACACAATTGACATTAGAGAATTCATTCAAGACAAGGAACTAGACCCAATCTTAATAGAGAAAAGTTACTATGTTGCACCTGATAATAAAAGTGGGAATGACAAGGCTTATTCACTTTTTGTAAAAGTGCTAAGTGAAACCAAAAAGATAGCCATAGGAAAGGTGGTGTTCAAGGATAAAGAGCATATTGTCGCTCTCCGACCCTATCAAAGAGGAATACTAATGCATATGCTTCATTATATAGACGAAATAAGACCAGTCGATGAAATTAGCGAATTGAAAGGAATACAGCGAGCTAATGTAGATACTAAAGAATTATCATTGGGAAAGTTACTGGTTGAAAATCTATCAAGTGAACACTTTGATGTAAGTCAGTATTCAGATGCCTATGCTAAAGAATTAGAAGAGCTAATAGACTCCAAGGCGAAGGGTAAACCAGTGATCGCCAAACCAGCAGAGAGAGTTAAAGAGGATACCAGAGACCTCGTTGCAGCGCTAAAGGCTAGTTTGCAGAAGAGCAAGACTAAGGGATAACTTTATCAAATAAATGAATTAAAGCAAACGAACCTATATTGTCTTCCCTTGTTGCTGTCATTGCTGTTGGGTGGGACGGTTTCAAGTTGGAATCAGGTTGTGAGCCGTCAGAACATGTTTGTTGTTGCAGTTTCTTTCGATAAACACCCGACAGCCTCACTGCAGGCAGCAATGGTTGGTAAGCAATAGTAGCAATAACAACAACACCAACAATGTCACTCGGCAAGGCTAGATAGGATGGACAGCTGCAGTAGCTATAAGAATTTTTTTGCAATAATCGAAGGACTAAAATTTTGGGAGTCGTACCGATAGTTGTGCGTGGTTACAAAATTTTTCATTGTTATCATTTAAACTCTACTCGCCGCTTCGCAAAACCGAAAGAGAACCTTACCTCTATATCATTGATATTTATACTTGCAATTAATATTGTTAGCATTTCAGCTACTACTAATGTAGCTACGGCATTCAATTCTTCTAATCCTGTCGTTTCTTGGAACCAATTTGCAACAAAACTTGCTACGCAAGCAAAACTGCCACCTACAAAGCTAGCTCGGGTTTATGCGTTGTTACATGTTGCCATGTACGATTCAATATTGCAGGCACATAATAGAAATGACAGTATACCTGTTTCCGCAAAATCGGTTATTGCGGGATCAGCATCTAAAGTGCTATCTTTTTTGTTTCCTAACAACACCATGGATATCAATAAGTTGAAAAACATGCAATTGGTAGTTGCAAAAGAGTCTAAGGATAATGAGAACGCCACTAGAAATGGAATCCTGTTGGGAATTCAAGTCGGACAGAATATTACAAAATATGCCAAAAGTGATGGTTCTAACGTTAGGTTCACTGGTTCTATGCCAGTAGGGAAGTGTATTTGGTATGGTACTAATCCTGTTACGCCAATGGCAGGTTATTGGAAGACATATATTTTGAAATCAGGTGCTGAAATTCAATCAGCTCCTCCTCCTATGTGTGGCTCAAACGAGGACAAACTTAACGTACAAGATATATTGCAATCTTCTCATGTCAGAACACCACAACAGATTACGGCCGCTCACAAGTGGGGGGATACGCTACCGCCAGTAATATGGAATAACATTCTAAATCAACTAATCATCCTAAATCATCTGAGTATATTTGATGCAGCGCGTGCCAGTGCATATCTGAATACAGCTATGTACGATGCATTTGTGTCTACATGGTATACAAAGTATACATACTGGACTGCTAGGCCATTTCAACGCATTGCTAATTTTACAACAGTCATACCAACACCGAATTTTCCAGGATATACTTCAGGGCATTCAACGATCTCTGCAGCAGCCACTAAGGTTTTAGATGACTTGTTCCCAAACGAACAGAACTATTTTGACAGCCTTCTTGTTGAAGCATCCATGTCGAGGTTTTGGGCTGGAATCCATTTCAAAGAAGATATCTACAATGGAATGACTGTTGGATCAGCAATAGGTGAAAAGATAGTCAATGATATGCATAAGATACCCCATCCTTTAGTAAATTCAGATTAATGGTCAAAGAGGAATCTTAATCTCGTATCTCCATACAGAGTCATCGCCAAGTCAACTGGTTTAGTGTGCTGCTCCGTTTCGTTTCGTTTTGGAATGCTCTGAATTTCATATAGTCAAGCACAGCAGGTCCAAGGGATTACTAAATCGTATAAGCGTTGCTTGAGGGTTAGACAATTCATCAGTATAGGTGGAATATAAAGGCAGACAAAGCAACGTTATTCTTACTATCAAGGCGAAAGCACACTGAAAATATTTGGAGAATGAACCATGTACAGCTAATGACTTACGCTTAAAGCAAAGAACGCTTTCAGACGATTGGATTGAAGCTTAAACTACGATCAACCGTCCATCATTTTTTTTTTGATATGTGATACCACATATAACTAACTCAAAAACACTGTACGCAAATTCTCATTGAGTGAATCGATAAGTTTCATGTCTTCGGGTTCAAGCTGGAAGTCAAAGACCTCGCTGTTTTGCCGGATTCTCTCCTCGTGTATGGACTTAGGAATGACGACCAATCCGTGTTGTAAGCTCCACCGAATTAGGACCTGAGCCGACGTTTTGCCATATTTCTTCGCTACCCCTAAAAGATTTGGATGGTCAAGCCTTTCTCCCCTGGTCAACGGGCTGTAAGCTTCCAGCTGAATCCTATTCCTCTCACAGAACTGTAACAGATGCCTTTGGTATAGGAATGGATGGAATTCTACTTGGTTCACCGCAGGCGTAATGTCAGAGCTCTTGAGGAGCTCTTTTAGATGCGGGATCTCGTAATTGCTCACGCCAATCGCCAGAGCTTTGCTCTCCTCAGACAACCGAACCATTGCCCTCCAGGTCTCATCACTCATCCCTTGGGCTGGCCAGTGAATGAGGTATAGGTCTACGTAGGTCAACCCGAGCCGTCGCAAGCTCCCCTCACACGCTCGCAAAGTCGAGTCATATCCCTGGTCGCTGTTCCAGACCTTCGTGGTGATAAATACTTCCTCCCTCCGGAGTCCACTTTCCCTGAATGCCATGCCTACATCAGCCTCATTCCCGTATAGACTGGCCGTGTCGATGTGTCGGTAGCCTATATTCAACGCGTACTCGACTGCATGTTGTGTTATTCTTCCCGGAGGTGACTGGTAAACGCCTAAGCCGAGGCGTGGAATCTCGACTCCATTATTGAGTCTGGCCCGGGATTTTAACGTCAATAGCATGCCCACTCAATGTTAAAGTGAGTATAAAACTTCATCGCTGTACTAATTCTTGTTTGGTTTCTCCGTACATAGTGTTGGAATACCGAATCGCCAACATGTTCGAAGTGGTGAATTGTTAATATGGCTAATTCTAGCCATTCCAAATTACAACCTCTTCCTTATTCTAATTATTTTCTTTTTATCATAATTTTGTCGTTCTTGTGTCTGTGTGTATAAGCGTAGTAGATGTCCGTGCGAATCTGTGTGAAGTGAGTTTTTATGAGACGAGCTTTTCTCTTGCAGGTCGTTCTGCATATTTCTTCTGAAATCTAAAAGCCGTTCCGAATATATCCGATGTATAAAGTAGAATATATAAGTCCTTATTTTTGTTAATAAATTAAAGCAGACATACATTGAAGTATTACGTCGGCTGTTCAGGATGGAGTCAATATCAAACATGGGTAAAGGACTTCTATCCTAATACACTAGATCCAGAAGGATATGTAGCATATTATTCTAGAAGTTTCGATTTTGTTGAGGTTTATTTGAATAGTATTGATAGTAGGTTAACTTTTGAAAAGTGGGCAAGGCAAACTCCGGATAATTTTCGTTTTACACTAAGAATACCTCAAGCCATAGTTCAAGGTACTGATACAGAAAGGCTTAGTCATTTCCTAGAACAAGACGTGGACCCTTTGGAAGAAAAGGTTCTTGCTCTGGTGATTCAGCCATCCACTACGATTAATTTAAAAGATGGTAGACAATGGCTCGACGAAGTCCTGCGGATTTGTGCCTTTTATGGGTATCAAGTTGTCATGGAATTTAATCACTATTCTTGGTTCCAGGATTTAACATATCATATTTTAGAAAAGTATAACGCTGCATTGGCGTGGACTAAGAAGAGTCGACCAGTTGTAACCTCAGATTTTTTGTACCTCAGAATTAATGATAACGAAGAAAGCGTGGTAAAGAAATGGATTCACAAAGTAAACGAAGAACAAGAGGAGACAAAAAAAGGAAAAGAACTTGAATACACAATTATCGTTGTTGATAGACCTGCAACTGTGGATACGGTGTTAAAGCTATTGAATCTGCCTGAAAGAAAGAACTATGGTCAGAATTATTGGATTGGTAGAGTCATAACGTGTGTTGATTTGAATGCCTTCTATCCGTCCTGTGAAGAGCTCCGTGACCCATCACTAATAGGAAAACCACATGCTGCAATTATGACTGACCAACAAGAAGGAAATAATATAACAAAAGGTGTAGTTGCATCATCCTCATATGAGGCTAGGAAGCTTGGCGTAAAGTCCGCCATGCCCCTTTCAATAGCTAGGGATTTATGTCCTAATCTTATATTAAAACCAGTTGACATTCCATATTATCGCGAAGTTTCTGATAAAGTTATGAGTATGCTAGAAGAGTATGCAGATGTTCTAGAACAAACAAGTATCGACGAAGCGTATTTGGATTGTACCAAAAAGGTAGTATCAAAATATAATCAGTATCATTATTCGAACATAGAACGCTATGCATTAGATATTAAGAAGACAATTGAGGAGCAATGTAAACTTAGATCATCTATAGGAGTAGCACCAACTAAGTCGGCTGCAAAGATGGCATCTGATTTCCAAAAACCTGATGGATTAACTATTTTCTACCCTAATCAACTACAAAAGTTTCTTGAAAACCTAGAAGTTGAAAGAGTATCCGGCATAGGTGCTAAAACCCAGCAAGTTTTGAAGGAAGAAATGGGAATTCACACGATCGGTCAACTTGCAAAATATGATGTTCAAAATTTAATGGATAAGTTTGGCAAAAAGAATGGACTTTGGATGTGGCAAGTAGCGAATGGTCAAGATGAAGACCCAGTTATACCTAGGGAAGATCATATTTCCCTTAGTACTGAGCGTACTCTTGAATCATTCACAAAGGATAAAAAAGTAATACTACAATTCTTGTTACATGAATTAGTTGACGAGCTCTACGAAAGAGTATCTAGACATGAATATCAGTTTAAGACGATAGCTGTTAAGATCGTTAGGGCTGATTTTTCAATTGAAACAAGAGAAACATCATATTCAAATTATCAGACAAGGAAAGAAAGTATAGCCTCTGTTATTGAAGGATTATTGGATAGGTTCTCATTTGATGATAACACAGCAAAGATAAGAAAAGTAGGACTGAAAGTTTCAAAGTTGGTCCGTTTAGAAAACAGAAAACCATCAGCGTTAAAACAAAAAACATTGCTAGACTATTGTTGAATAGTGTATGTTTCAACGATATTGATATAAGACTCATCACGTAGACATGCTATTTTTCCGGTCTTTGTTTGTTTTTCTAGTGTCGACCAGGAGGCCTATAAGCATCTATGACATGAATTCTGGAAGGATGAACTCCGTGTCTCAGGAATTCTGAGCTGCTCTTAGTTGAAAATGGTTTGATACAATACGAAGAAGGAAAGCGCACTTAAAGGACAACTGAGAAGGTATTACATATACAAAAATAAAATCGACAAAGTAGCTGCGATTGGATACATTAGCAAGAAATACATTTCAAATAAAAATTATCGTATCAAGGTGCTCATTAATTACACGACAAATTATTATTTAGAATACTTGCAATTGTGCTTGCTTATTTTGATTGGCAGGCTCTAAAAGAATAGAAGATCACATTTCAATGTGAACAATGTTAACATATTTTTCAGTTAAGAGATTCAAAAATCGACAGTATTTTTGGTAATGCATCTACTGCTGTCTTCCTTATGGAAAAATCCATTTCGTTACTAAGGGGGGTATTTTCTGGATTTACCTCAATTAACGTAGCTTTAATATTTTTAGCGTACAAAGGCAAAGTGTTGGCCGGAGACACTGCCAAGGAAGCGCCGACTATTATCATGGCATCACAACTCATAGAATGAATTATTGCTTGATTCCATACTTCTCGTTTTATACCCTCACCAAACCATACAACATCAGGCCGTAAGTTACTTCCACATATCTTGCAACTGGGGGGACGATCAGGAAATTCATCCCGTATCTTACCTTTGAAATCACATGTCGTACATTTCGTTGCGAAGATGTTTCCATGAAGCTCTATTACCTCTCTGCTTCCTGCACCGTGGTGTAGCCCATCTATGTTCTGAGTAAGAACCCAGACTTGTCGATGGCTTTGCAGACTTGCGATGGCCATATGCCCAGGGTTTGGTTTCACAGCCATTATTTTCCTTCGTCTGTCATTATACCATCTCCACACTAACCTTGGATCATCCCTGAAAGCCTGAGCCGAGGCAAGCTTCATTGGATCATACTTTTCCCACAAGCCATCGTTTCCCCTAAAAGTGCCAATTCCACTTTCTTGAGATATCCCAGCGCCAGTTAGAAATACAATTTTCTCAGCTCTTTTCAGAGTATCTTTAAGAGTATCAATCACCGTATATTCCCTCATGTCTGAAGTTATAAAAATTATTCAATGTAAGCAACTTCCTGTAAGTTCCGTAGGAACCATGATAACAGATCTTCAGACGATCCAAAACAGATAAATCAAATATACTCTATGAAGGCATGCTAGGTGTGTCCTATACACTAATCCGTGGCAAGAGGTTCACCTCTTTTTTCCTGATTTTCGTATCAGTAAACATTATACCAATTAGCTATGCCATCGATTCGGTTTATGGCCAGGCTTCATTTTCTGGAATGCAGCCGATCATCAATGACTCTAATCTAAAGGCAGAGTTAGTTTTCAAGGGACTTAAAAGTCCTACCAGTATGGTATTTTTAGGTCCAAATGATATTTTGGTTTTGGAAAAGGACCAAGGTACAGTCCAGAGAATTATAAACGGAAACATGCTTCCACAGCCGTTGCTTCAAGTCAACGTTGCTACCGATGGAGAAAGAGGTATGTTAGGAATTGCTATTACAAAAAATGTCACAAACGGAACACCATTTGTATTTCTTTATTATACTGAAAGTAAACAAATGGCAAGTACCTCTTTAGGAAACCATGTCTATAGATATGAATTAGTAGATAACAAATTAATAAATCCTAAACTCATTCTAAACCTACCAGCTACTCCCGGTCCTTTTCATAATGGTGGGAAAGTTCTGATTGGTCCTGATAAGAATGTGTATGCCGTTATTGGTGATCTTCTTTTTCATAGAACACAAGCTCAAAATGTAGTTTCTGGAGGACCGCCTGACTTAACGAGTGGAATAATTAGAGGTACAGAAGATGGGAAGCCTGTACCAAATAATCCCTTAGGAGATACTTATCCTCTAAATCTATACTATGCTTATGGCATACGGAACAGTTTTGGCATGGATTTTGATCCTGTAACAGGGAAATTATGGGATACAGAAAATGGTCCAAACTATGGAGATGAAATAAATCTCGTTGAACCTGGCTTTAACGGTGGTTGGGCACGAGTACAAGGTATATGGTCTCCAAATGGGGCAATAGAGAGCGAGAATGCAGGAGCAATCAATCTTCATCCATCTAACCTCGTAGACTTTGAAGGAAAGGGAAAATACAGAGCTCCTGAATTTATATGGTTTCAAACAGTTGCTCCTACTGCACTCAAGTTTCTCAATTCTACAAAACTTGGAAAACAATATCAAAATGATATGTTTGTAGGAGATTATAACAATGGCAATCTATATCATTTTAAACTAAATCAAAATAGAACAGGATTAGTTCTTAGTGCCACGCTAGCTAGTAAAATAGCACAAACACCACAGGATGCTAAACCAGTAATATTTGGTAGTGGATTTGATGGTGGGATTACAGATTTACAAGTTGGACCAGATGGGTATCTATACGTTCTTACATTTGGCGGAGCAATATATAGAATAGTTCCTGCCACTTCGGGTTGAATTGTTCATTTGATTGATCGGTCTGAACAATCCCTGAAGTTACAGCGTATAAAACACGGAGACAACGTAAATATTGGCACAGACCCAGAGCTCACACCACTGTCCCGGCATATTTCTAAAATCAGGATTTTATCCCGCAGATGTATAGGTAAGTTCAGCTCGGAAAGAAGATAGTGTTGATTAGGAGGCTGAATTTCTCTTACACTAAAGTCTTTTACATCCCATATCAGGTATTCGATCCGACTATATATCGCTATTGGGCCGCCCCATCTAATTACAGTGGTTATTTGAACCACTACATTTTGTGGAGCTTTTATACGTCAAGAAAAAATGGGAGTCATCCAAACGTGTAATGAATCGGCAATAGCTTATCTGAGGATCTCTGTGCTAGCTTTTACGGAATCTTCCTCCGTGAATGTCTTAAGTCTAGTTACGTCTCTTTTAAAGAATAGATCTATGATCCAGTCCACCGTTACTCTTAACTTCTTTTCCGTTGTTGGAAGATTTCCTAAATAGTATAAGCGCCAAAGCCACCAAGCTGTAAATCCATGTACTTTATGTCCAAGCAAAATTCCAACACCATTCCTCTTTCCAATCAGTGCCATCACTCCCTTTGTTTTGTAATCAAAGATTATCTTCCTATCACCAGGCTTACCATTAATCGCAAAAATTATGTTTTTTGTAGCTACCTTTGCCTGTCTTAAAGCATGTTGTGCTGTCGGTGGATAAGGACTTCCTGTGTGTGGATCCGTAACACATGCGCAGTCACCAACCACGAAAGCACTATTCTCATATCCATCAATTTCTAGATACTTATTAGCCACTATTCTGCCAGACTTGTCATGATCACATGGAAGACTTCCGATAAGCTTATCAGGCAATACTCCGCCAGCCCAGATCAAAGTATTGCATGATATCAAACTATCGTTGTTTAATTTCACCATATCTTGCGTGGCTCCTATAAGACGAGTATTCAACATTACTTCTACACCATTCTTTCTCAGTTGTTGTAACGCAAATTGAGCTAGATCCTCCGTTACTTCTGGCAAAATTCTATCACCAGAATTAACAAGTATTACTCGAGCATCTATCCGATCGAGGTTGTGATAAAAGTGATCGATCGATTCACGCACAAAATCATTTAATTCTCCAGCAGCTTCAACCCCAGAAAAGCCTCCGCCAACTATCACAAATGTCATCAAACTTTTTCTTAGCTTTATGTCTTCGTGTTCAATATCGGCTTGTTCTAACATACTTATGATATGATTTCGGAGCACTATTGCATCACCAATGCTTTTTATAGTGAGGGCATTATTTGCTGCTTCAGTCATGCCAAAGAAATTTGTCTTGCCACCGAGCGCCAAAACAAGGTAATCATATTCTAATGTGTGACTGCGAGTCTGCTTTCCAATTGCATGAGCTATAACAACATGTTTATTCTTCAAATCTATTGCGTCTACATCAGCTTCATAAAACTTCGCTCGGTTGCAAAAAGTTCTGACAGGTGTTAGTATATGTCTTGTCTCTATCATGCCAGACGATACTTCTGGAAGCATTGGTGTAAACAGAAAGAAATTATCTCTGCTTACCAATGTTATATCAACATCGACATCATCTTGAAAGGCCTTCTGAAGTTGTCTCAGAACTTCTATCCCCCCAAACCCGCCACCCAAAATTAATATACGTTTTAACTGGATTGGAGTTGTCCCATGAACAAGTTGTATGTGTTTTTGCAATGAATCTATTCTAGAAAATGAAATATCACATTTTGCACATCTAAATCTGCTACCGAATCGTATCGATATAGATGATGAGACTCCTCCTAGAACGGTGCCAAAGACAAGATGAATTAATAACCAAACAATCATAACAACTATAAAGTTATTTGCATATTGATACTGTGGTGTTGTTGTTGTTATTGGTGTTGCTGCATATTCTTTACTTTGAGAAGTTGTAGTAACTTTCATCGCATCGATTGTGCGGGAAATCTCTGGGGCCAAAATAAATTGGTAAACGGGTATAAAGAAAACAACAAAGACGATGGAGCCAGCCAAAAGTCCGTACAAGATACCATTTGATAGCTTGCTAATATTCAGAATACCAGTTTTGTATAGGAACACCCCCACTGCAATTCCAATTGATATTGCAGTAATCAAATGAATTGATATCCCAGTAATAATGGAAGAAGATGAATAAACTCCAAGAACGTGTCCAAAAGCCATCCAAGTAAGATAATATGGTAAGCCCAATCCTGTGTAAAGGAGTGTAATCGGAACAACCATCGTTATTGCTCCCAATATTGCCCCTATAACAACGAAAAATACTTCTCTTCTAAGAGAAAAATCAACTCTAAATATAGCTTGAGAATTTCGTGTCATTTCAATTGCCTATACTTAGATTGCTGTCCTAATTTTAGTTATCTCAGCAAGTTCAATATTGGATGCTGAATGCCTAGGAATTCCCAAGCTATTGTATGAAAATGGTGTGATATCAAAATAAATTTCTTCTTCTGTCACACCATAGTATTGCATACCTGCTTTAAGACAACAATCACCTACACCCCCGATAACATGTAGCTGATTCACACCCTGTTCTTTTTCATCTAAGGAGTACCATCTGTGAGCAGAGTGAACAACATGGAATCTATGATTGAGTATTTCAAATACTTTCTTTGATGTTCCTTTTGGAATAATACTTTCTATTGAACCAAGGGCACATTCTTTTTTTGCCTCATTTGAAATTTTATTTACTGTAGATAGTAATCCCTCTATCTGGGGTGGAAAGATATTATCAGGTTGATTTGTAGATACACTGATTATAAATACATTAAAGTCCTCACTAACGAAATCAACTGCATGTTTTATTTCAGCTATTTTTTCTGCCCGATCTATAGCCTCGGTCTTAATATCATATCCATACACGTCAAACCCACTTTCTTTTACATATTTAATGACAGTCAATCCCAACTTTCCCAATCCAATTACCAATATCTTAGTGAAGCGAGATAGCATGTCTTGGTATTGTTGATTGCATCGATTTTGATTTTGATCTGTAGCAGACATGAGTTTCGAACCACAAAAATTATGGGAGACGCGTAGACGAAAAATCGTCTATCTTCTCAAAGGTGCCTCATATATGCCCAGCGCGGATTGTATTATCTTTGTTACCTCCCCATTGTAATATAGGACAGTTAACAACTACTTTTGTAGGAGTAATGGTTATCTGGCCTTTCGACTGTGCGGCTGCAATTGCGTTATCAGAACCAAGTATTGTAGGTGTTGTTCCACTCGTCGTCTTCCATTCTATGATACTAACTTTCCACAGGGGAGTATAGTGTGAATCTCCAGGGATCGAATCAACCACACTTGCTTGGAAGCCCATGAATCCTGGACCTTTGACACCGTTCTTGAAAATCCATAGATTTCCTATATCTTGCGATTTTGTCAAATTGGGTTCATAATTTACTGGGGATCCTGTAAAGTTTCCAATTTGATCTTTCATTGCCTTATCAGATACTTCGGTTGTGATGAGCAGTATATCCTTTCCATCGTACAATCCTTTAACTAATGGTATTACTACTGGAGCGTTGGGAGTTGTCAGTTTCATCATTGAGGTTCCTGCTGTTCCACTTGTCGTACTGTTAGTGCCAATAGCAAAAGCAGGCTTGTCTGAAATGGCGAGCGGGAAGGCAATCATCGTTCCAAAAACAATTAATGCAGCGATGATTTTTTTCGTCGAGGTGTCATTACCTCTAGCTAATTTAGGGTCATTCATCGGAAAGTAATAATTACGTTAACCTTAAGAATATAGATACGAATTCCATTTGTGGGTTCCAAAGATGGTATTCGTCTCTGTTGTTTCATTTATCAATTTGAAGGTTGGTGTTATTCTTTTGGGGAATGGTTTAATTAATTTTAAACAACTTATCCAGCAGACAAGTTTAATATCTGATAGCATGATCATTTGCTCTATTGGCTATTAAATGCGCTGAGTGCAAATGTGCTCCTTTGGAATGCATTAGTGAGAAGCCATTGAGGTATGTAAATTGTATTAAGGAGGATTTCTGTTGTTGTATTCAGAAACATAGTAAAAGAACTAGTCAAATACAACAGGTCTTTCTAAGTTTATCGATTTTCTTTAGGCATACAAAATGCCTCTATACTGCAGCATTAGGAATTGAAATCTTATGTATTGCTGCAGCTGATGTAGGCGAAAACACCAGTTTCACTTTATTCGGATACAGAACACACATTGGCAAGGATATTTGTTAGGTTATGGCCTATCTAGTTTTGCCACCTTTGCCACAATTCTTGGAAGATACAGTTATGGTTCAAATAATGAAATCGTATGTGGGTGTTGTTCCGCGTTAGAGCAAGGTGCTAATAAAGGATTGATTCCAAATCTAATCATAACTTTCACGAATTTTAAAATTGGAGTTCAGAAAATTCCACAGCTCTGCAAACAACCAGATCTGAAACATCTAGTGAAAACGAGCATTGTTATACTTATTACTGCTGAGAGTGCTTGTATTGTTTCTGCTCTAACCATTGACTGGTTATTTTACAGACACTAACTCTTTCTCTCTATCCCCCTAGCATTGTTTATCGGCGCATTTGCTGTAGTAGCTCCGGTAGCCTATAAAAAAGCAAAAAGGGAAACCAAATTAGAACTACAACCAATACTCAACTATGCAACTGATATTGATAAAGCAAAAACATTGTCTTCTTCAACCTCCTCTGATTTTGTAGATTTCAAACGTTCGAAAAGGAAGGCTGATTAGTCTTGGTAATACAATTCAGTGCCAAGTCTATTCTTCTAGTTAATCTAGCTTATAGCTTTTAATAATTTTGATTATCCTAACTTGTTCCTCTTCTTTTCTTCTTATCTTAATTTGGTTGTATCAAAACCAGAACCATTATTAATCATGAACTAAGTGATGATAAAAAAGAGGAAATGAGAGAGCAAGAAATGAGAACTACTACTGATAAATCACTCACTGAGATGATGAATAAAGGAAATAGTGATTGCGATTGAACGAATGAACGATTGAACGAATGAACGATTAAACGAATAGTCGTCGATATCTTTAATGCTAGGTAGTGCGATGTAGAATACTGGTATGAAGGGTACAATTGCCGTTGATAAAACAGAGAAAGTAGGAATTACTCTTCCTAAATCAATATTACAAAGAATCGATAAAGTCCGTGGAG